>NZ_CALDDG010000009.1 GCF_937936435.1 uncultured Sulfuricurvum sp.
AGATAAAGGAATGTGACTGGAGTTCAGACGTGTGCTCTTCCGATCTCTGAAAATTCGTTGCTGTTTTTTTAATCTTTAGGCCGATCAAAATAGTAGATCGAACTATCGGTTTTTGGATGTTTGTTTTCCCAACTGAGATACGAACTTTTCAGATGGCTGCCGTCATCGGAAATTTCATGGATGATTTGATGGACATGGTCTTCGTCGGATTGGCACAATTCCGTCGACATATCGCAGTCAAAAATGATTTTTTTAGGGGTGCTGTGCTGCAAATCGGCGAGAAATTCAGGCTGATTTTGTTTCGAACAGTAATGGGTCGCTTTGAGATTGGTGCAGGCGATGTCTTTGCAATGGTACATAGTCACCATCTGCTTGGTCGTGTCGGGGAGAAGGTCTTCTTGGATCGTCACCTCTCCGCCGATGAGTTTAAATGCGATGCCGGTAGCATTGGTTCCTACCAGAGGCAAGACGGCGGGATGTTTGTACGAGTTAGTTCCGACTTGCGCATCGGCGGGTGCAAGTACCCATCGCCCGCTTAGAGAGTCCTCCATCCAGTTAAAGAGTTCCCATGCCGTTGCATCGTCTCCGTAGCTACTACTGTTTAAAGCAAGAATCGTCGAGATTGTCAGTGTGATTTTTTTGACCATAGATTAGAGCCTTCCCCAATTGATTTTATTGAAATCGCTATCCAAAACGGTCGGAGTCCCTTCTATCCCCGATTGTTCTGCAAGATTTACCTGAGCATCGATCATTGCATCGAGTTGTTTGTCTTCTTCTTCGTTTAGGGCGAGATTATGATATTCGGTTGAGCCGTTGGCGATGGCAATCAGCCTTTCGGCACGCCCTTCTTTATCTTTTAGAATCCATTTGCTCATCGGTATTGCGTCATCGTGAAACGGGAGGGGAAAGAGATATATTTTAAACGTGTATTTCTCCGCAAGTGAAGGCATAAGTCTTTCAAACTGTTTGCAATAAGGACATTGTGGATCGACAAATACGTATACGGTTTTTTTGCCCGATCCGTAAGTAAAGGCTTCTTTTCCTTCTATCATATGTTTGTCGACGCTAAATACAACTTTCCCTTGCCCGTTTGCATAAAGCGCATCGCCCATGATGAGGATTTTTTTGTCTTTCGTAATAAAGAAATCAAACGGTTTTTGGGGTTCGGCATCGGCACCGCGTGTCGATTCTCCGTGTACGAGATAAAGATTTCCTTCGTCTTGTACCTTTAGAATACGAATTTGATTGGATTGAATGATTTCTAGGGAGTTCAGCTCGGAAAGAATCGAATCGTCTGCCGTGAGTGCAGAAGCCGATAGTAAAACACTACAGAGAAACTTTTTCATCTTTTGCCCCTTTTTTCCACCTATTGTATCAGGTTTGTCAGCAAAAAAAATAAAGTTTTACACTCATTATTATTGTCGGTTCATCGTTTTAGCGTTTAGTCGTATTTCGGCGGGTTTATAGCCGTGTCGGGAGGCTTTTTCATAGAGTTTCCGGGCTTTATCGATATCTTTGTCGACGCCGCTACCCGTTTCATAGAGTATTCCCAAATCGACACAGGCAGGGAGGTTATTGTTTCGACATCCTTTCTCGTATAGTTCGGCTGCTTTACTCTCCCATCCTATCTTTTGACAAATTGTACCGTTGAGATAGGCAAAACGCTCGGAATATCCTAGATACAGCGCTAGAGAGATCAATAATAACAATAAGAATAGAGCGATCGATTTCACCGGATGTCCCTTTGTATACAGTGTAAAGGGGATTATACCGTATCGAAGGAAGGGAGGATTGGAAAATCCAAATCATTCCGATGTGGGAAAAGGGGTACTGGTGTAAAATAGGATTTTCCCGCATTCCGTACAGTAATGCTCATATTGGAAGAGCTTATTAATGAGCTGACGGCTCTCAATCAAATTATTTTCACACGTGAAGCAGGTAATGAAATTTTCCTGCACGTTGTTTGGATATTTTGCTTTGTACCATGCATACGTTCTGATTTCGGATTTAGATAACTGCTTCAGCTGATTTACAATGAGACTTAGCGGAATAATCAAAAGCATGATGCCCAGGCTGAGAAAAAACAGATCAAATTCCAATATAAGCGAATAGAAGACGGCAAATATACCGAGCAACATAAAGAGAAGACTGAGTACGACGGGTGTTTTGCTATTCATGAAAATGCCTCTTACGTCAAAAGTGTTTTTAGACGTTACCTATATTTAACGGATACTATTAAACATTATGTTGGAGTTTAGCTTACATCTTATTGAAACTAGTATACATCATTTCTATAGATCAGATTCGGTTTTGCTGGAGAAGTGTATCGAAAACATTTTAGAGCATTAAAAATATAGGTGAAAAATTAAGAGATTAAAATTTTATTTAGTTATAAAACATTTGAATAAATCGGATATTATGAATTAAAAGTAACGTAAAATATTTCAAATAAATTTTAAAAAATATTTTTTAAAAGTTTTTGTAAAGAAAAAAGAGAGTAGTATTCTGATTTAAAAATAACAATAAATCATATTTATAGGTATAAACTTGTCTGACCTTATGTTACATCCTATTTCAGAACAATTCATATGCGGCAGTGATGCCAGGTATGATGATACTTATTTGACAATTGAATCTGAGATAGACAAGATGAATAGTCCCGGTGGAACGGCACAAATCAATTGGCAATACATTCGCGATGAATCCTCATCACTGATTGAATCGTCAACAAAAGATATCAAACTTGTGTCTTGGTGGGCATATGCACAATATAGATTAGAGGGAATGGCTGGATTCCGTTATGCGTTAGAGGTGATGAATCAGTTGTTGGAATCTTTCGGAAAAGAGCTTTTTCCGAAATCACATAGAGCTAAATGGGGTGCTTTTTCTTGGTTTGAGACGGTGATGAATCTTCAGATTATTCAAGATCGCCAAATTGGTATTTCCATCGATGATGCAGAAACGTATTTAGAACTTTTACGTCTTTTACAGAAATCTGTTCAAGTCGTATGTGAGGTTGATGATCGGTTATTTTCAGAAGCATGTCGACTCTTAGAAATAAAAGTATCTGAAAAAAAGCGACGCGATGAAAATGATAAACCGAAAGTTTCGACAACTCCCCTTAGTGCTTTAGATAATAATTCAAGCGGTGAGATTACAAACGATGCCGATGCGATCAAAGTATTGAATCATCTGAAAAAAAATGCTGAGCAGTTAGCCCATTATTGGCGTGAACGTCAAATAGAAGATATTCGTGCATTACGCCTTACTCGGATGATCAGTTGGCTTGAAATCGACACCCTTCCACACGTTCAGAACGGAAATACGATGCTCAATCCTCCCAGCAGTGAACGTATTGATCAGATCGATTCTTTAATTTCAGAGGGAAAAAAAGATGCAGCATTGCAGATTATTGAAAATGTGATTTTTCGCTCACCCTTTTGGCTCTTTGGACATTTTAAGGCATTTGAATTATACGAATCAATCCAAAAAAACAAAGCCGCATCCGAAGTGAGAAATATGCTGATGAGTTTTGTCAATTCTAACGAAGGCGTAACTGAGCTTAAATTTCGTGATGGGACACCATTCGTTCCGTCGCAAATGAGAGAGTGGCTGAATGAACAAACAAGAGGGGGTATGGTTGGCGAAGAGAGTGATAAACCTGTTGACGTGTTAGCGCTTATCGGCGAGCAATGTTATGAACTTGTCAATAAAAAGAATTCAAAAGAGGCGATGGAGATGCTTCAGCGCTCATTTAGAGATGCGGGCTCACAAGAAGAAAAATTCCGATGGAGACTTCTTCATGCGCAAGTAGCACTTGCCGCGGGTAAACCGCTGATGGCATTAGCGCTTATTGAAGAGCTAGAGCGGGAGATAGAACACTTTTCTCTCGAAGAGTGGCAACCCGAATTGGTGGCAGAGGTCTATCGTTTTTATCTCAATTCGTTTAACCGAACCCAAATAGAACGTGAAAAATACGATATCGCGTTCCAACGTCTGTGCCGAGTGGATATGGCAGCAGCAATCGACATTAAATAAAAGGAGTCACAATGAATAAACAGTCCGAATCACCGAAAGAAAGAATCAACGTAACGTATAAACCGGCGACGGGGGATCAAAACGAAGAGATTGAAATTCCGTATAAAGTCACTGTTTTAGGAGAATTCAATCCTAACGAAGAGAAAAAACCGGTCGAAGAGAAGAAAGTGATTAACATCAATAAAAATAATTTTAACGATGTGTTGAAAAATCAAGGTCTCTCCTTGGAGTTTGCTGTTCCTAATCGCTTAACGGATGATGGAAACGATATGAGCGTATCACTCAAAATTCAGAGTATGAAAGACTTCTCCCCTGAAAATATCGTCGAAAATGTGGAAGAAATGAAAAAATTGATGGAACTTCGCCAATCGCTGATCGCACTGAAAGGGCCGCTAGGGAATATCCCTGCATTTAGAAAAGCGATAGAAAACGCGATTTCCGATAAAGATGAACGTGAAAAATTGTTAAACGAACTTACATCAGCCGAATAAAGGGAAGACATGACAACTGAAGCAAGACAACAAATCCAAGGTAACGAATTAAACGGATTTCTTTTAGACAACATTATTGCCGAAACCAATCTTACACGAGAAGATGAAACGTACGGTGTCGTTAAAAGCGGCGTCGGTGCATTGATACGCGAACTATTGAAATCAGAGAACTCTGAAGAAAAAGTGAATAAATCGATTGTCGATCGGATGATTGCGCAGATCGATGCAAAAATAAGTGCACAAATGGATGAGATTCTGCATCAGCAACAATTTCAGGCTCTCGAATCGAAATGGCGCGGTTTGTATATGTTGGTTGAACGCACGGACTTCCGTCAAAATATAATGATGGAAATCATCAATGTTTCCAAAGAAGAGCTGTTGGAAGATTTTGAAGAGTGTCTCGACATTACGCAATCGGGGCTTTACAAGCATGTTTACAGCTCAGGATACGGACAATTCGGAGGTCAGCCGGTTGGGACGATCATTGCTGATTATCAGCTCTCGCCTTCGAATGTTGACATCAAATTTTTAAACAAAGTGGCATCAATTGCCGCCATGAGCCACGCTCCGTTTATCGCTGCGGCAGGTCCGAAATTCTTTGGTTTGGAGAGCTTCGAAGGACTGCCGGATCTAAAAGATTTACAAGATGTTATGAGCTCCCCTCAATTTGCGGGATGGCGCGGATTTCGGGAAACAAATGAAGATTCCCGTTATGTCGGTTTAACGTTGCCGCGTTTCCTACTCAGAGCACCGTATGACCCCGAAAATAATCCTGTTGCAAAATTTGTCTATAAAGAAAATGTCTCTAATAGCCATGAGTCGTACCTTTGGGGAAATACCGTTTATGCTTTTGCTAGTGCCTTAACCAAAAGTTTTTCCAATTATCGCTGGTGTACCAATATTATCGGACCGAGTAGCGGCGGAGCGATCACGGATCTGCCGGTCCATACTTTTGAAAGTATGGGGGATGTCGAAATGAAAATTCCGACAGAGGTATTAGTCTCGGATCGTCGAGAATATGAGCTTTCAGAGCAAGGATTTATCCCTTTGACCATGAGAAAGGGGAGTAATAATGCAGCATTTTTTGCGGCCAATTCTGCACAGGCACCGAAAATTTTTGCCAATACTCCGGAAGGCAAAGAAGCTGAGCTGAATTATAAACTTGGAACCCAGCTTCCATATCTTTTTGCAATTACACGTATGTCTCACTATATCAAAATCTTGCAGCGAGAATACATCGGCTCATGGCGTGAACGTTCGGATTTGGAACGTGAACTTAATAAATGGGTTAAACAATATATTGCCGATCAGGAAAATCCGAGTGCGGAGATTCGTAGTAAGCGACCGTTTAAAAAAGCGCAAATACTGGTAGAGGATGTGGAAGGCGATCCGGGCTGGTACCGTGTCAAAATGTCTTTGCGCCCCCATTTTAAATATATGGGAGCAAGTTTCGAACTCTCTCTCGTCGGAAAGCTGGATAAGGAGTAGATTGTGGCGTATAAAGGGAGCCTTTTTGAACGGTTAAGCCCACCGTCACGGCATATTCACGCGAGTAAAGACGAAGAAGCGATATATCAATCCGTCGCTAACAATCTGTCTCGTATTTTTTCTACCAATGCCGGAAGTGCAGAAACGGTTCACGACTACGGACGTCCCGATCTTAATAACCTTCATATGAGTCAAAAAGATTCAATCGAGATGATTGAAAAAAGTGCGGAAATATGTATCCGAAAATATGAGCCTCGTCTTTTTAACGCACGTGTCGGTATATCGCGAGAACAGCTTCATATCAACGAAATGAATGTACATATCGAAGGTTTTTTAAATCTTAACCGTGTAACAAAAAAAGTGACCTTCAAAGCAAATTTATTAGGCAACGGTGCCGTCAAGGTTTTCAGAGATGACAATTAATAATTATTATCTGCAAGAACTGGGTGCTTTACGAAAACTCGGTGAAGAATTTTCGCTTAAAAATCCGGGTCTTTCTCCATATCTTTCAAAAGAGGGGCAGGATCCCGATGTCGAGAGGGTAATAGAAGGATTCTCCTTTCTTACAGGACGTTTACGTCAACAATTGGACGAGGAATTACCAGAAGTCTCTCATAACTTAGCCCAATTGTTATGGCCTAACTATGTTCGTCCGGTTCCTTCCCATTCTGTTATAGCATATGAAGCTTTGAGGGATCAACGTGCACCGGAAGTGGTTCCGAAAGGGACAGAAGTCTTAAGTGAGGCAGGAAAAACTGCAGAGCAGTATAGATTTCGTACGTGCTACGATACTGTTATTCACCCGATCGAGCTCTCTTCGTGCAGATATTACGTACACGGAAACAAAGGTCAGTTAGAGCTTGATTTTGGAATGAGCTGTAAAGGTTCATTGGATTTGTGTCTATTTGAAAGTTTGCGAATATATCTCAACGGACCGCGTTTCGTTTCCAACGAACTTTATCTCTATCTTTTGGAATATGTAGAAAAGATAGAGATAGAGATTCTCGATTATAAAGAAGAACCGCTTCAAACGGTTTTTATATCGCACCGTTGCGTTTCTCCTGTCGGTTTTGATGTGAAAGAACGGATGGTACCTTATCCGCAAAATATTTTTGACGGTTATGTAATATTGCAGGAGTATTTCTCATTTGAGCCAAAATATTTATTTATCGATATTAATGGGCTCGATACCATTTTTAATCTCGAGAAAGATATTTTAGAACAGAGCCGACAATTTCGACTTCGATTTCACTTGTCAAAACGTTTGGTTTCGGCACAGATAGTTGGTAAAGAGAATTTTGTACTTTATTGTACTCCTATTATCAATTTATTTGAAGTAGATGCGATACCGATTCGTAAAACGTCGACGGAAGAGGAGTATCTTCTCAGCGCTTCGGAATATGAACGTGATGCGAGTGAGGTGTTTTTAGTCGAAGGGGTTCGCGGGTGGATTCCAAGTAAAAATATCTATGAAGATTTTTTACCTTTTGAGTCTTTTGGTTACGGAGATCATGATGAGTATTACTCATTACGTGTCAAACTCTCCGATGATGGAGAACGTACCAATAGTTATATCCGGTTTGCATCGGCAGAAGGGATGTATGAAAAAAACGACTATGCCAATGCAACAATCTCGGTAAAACTTTTATGTACGAATCGGTCACTGCCTTCGCAATTACAGCTCGGGCAAATCAATATTTCAAATCCGCATTCAAATGTAGCACATCTGAAGTTCAAAAATATCACGATTCCTACTGAAAGTTATCCTCCTCCAATCGGAAAAGATTTTTTATGGCGTGTACTATCGAATATGTCGTTAAATTATCTCTCACTTACGGATATCAAAACGTTAACATCGATTTTAAGTACGTATGATTTTCCGGGTGCGCATGATGTAAAGATTAAAAATAAAAATACACTAATGCTGAAAGGGCTTGTATCAATTTCACATAAAAAAGCGGAGATGATTTATGAGGGGTTTCCAATTAGAGGCATTGATACTACATTGGAGATTGATGTCACTAAATTTACGGGAATAGGTGAAGCCTATTTGCTTTGCTGCGTGTTAAACGAGTTTTTTGCTTTGTATTGCAATATCAACTCTTTTCACCGTTTAGAAGTGCGCATGATTGATCATGATACGTTTAAATGGCAGCCTAAAATGGGTCATCAAGTATTGATATGAGAGATATTATGACATTTCAAGAGATCAATACAGAGTTGCAAAATGTCGTTGCCAAGGCAACATTGCCGCAAGCAATCCGTTTGTGTATTCAATACTTGCGTCATTTATATCCTCGAGCGGATGTTGATGCTCTCTATAGAAAAATTCGTTTTAAGGCGAATCCGAGTCTGGCCTTTCAAAAGTCGGAGCTCTCTTCCGCAACATTGCAACAAAATAATGAAGGTAGCTACATTGAGTTAACACTTAATTTTTTAGCTATCTTCGGAAGTGCTTCTCCTCTGCCGTCGCATTATTGTGAAATGGTACTGGAAAGTGCGGATAGCGATCATGTTCTGCAAGATTTTTTGGATATGTTTAACCATAATATTCAAAAGTTCATTTACCCCATTTGGGTCAAGCATCGTTACTACATACAATATCAGCACAATCTTCAAGACCCTTTTTCAAAATATATCCTTTCGATTTTGGGTTTATATGATGAACATGAGCATCGAACCTCTACCTTGAATTTACGAAAGTTGATGCCATATATCGGAATATTGAACATGCGTCAGAAATCTTCGGGAACGCTTTTGGCCATTTTACGTCATTACCTTGTACACGAAGATATGGAAATACGCCAGTGCATAACCGATACGGTAGTAATTCCTGAGTGGCAATACACCAAATTAGGTGGCGAAAACTGCTTTTTGGGAAAAGATATGTTAATCGGAGAATCGATGAAAACAAATAGTACGAAATTTCGGATTATATTAAATGGAGTTTCATGGAATGAGCTGATTGCTTATGGTGTTGACGGCACAAAGATGGATGAATTAAATGATCTGATTTCATTTATGTTGGATGAACCGTTGAAATATGACGTAGCCCTCCGAATACCTAAAAAAGAGATATGTTGCTGCACTCTTTCGGATACGGGTAGCGGATATCTCGGTGTAAACAGTGTTATCGGCATTGCTCAGAAAAATTTAGAAGTGATATTTGCGAGTTAAGGATGAGTATGAAAATAGAATTAAAAAAATTGATTGAAACATTAGATGTCGACACAAAACAAGATTTGCAAAATGCTGCTCAACGATGTATTGCCCGTGGAGGGGGCGAAATTGTAATAGAAGATTTTCTTTTTATTATGTTAGAAGAAGAAAACAGCCTACTAAACGGACTATTAAAACATTATGAAATTGCTCCGGATAAAATGTTGAAAGCACTGCAAAAAGGGGTAAAGTCACATAGCAGTGAAAGCAGTAGTCCTGTTTTTTCAGCAGTATTGATCCAATGGATCGAAGACGCTTATATACTTGCAAAGTTGGAAATGGGGCTTAGTGAAATTAACGAATCCGTCTTACTGATGAGTATGTTGCATCATGGGCCAAAGTATTCCAATACCGCTTATTTTAAACTTTTAGAAACGGTAGATGCCACGCAAGCCTATTTGCTTCTTGAAGGATTGACTGCAGAAGCGACACAACTGGGAAAAACAGCGAATTTAAAGGATCCGATATCCAAACGTCCCGTGGGAGATGATCTCGAAAAATATACGACCGATATGACCCAATTGGCGGCAGAGGGAAAAATCGATCCGGTATTATGCCGTGACGACGAGATTCGCCAAGCGATTGATATTCTTTTACGCCGCCGCAAAAACAATCCTATTCTCGTCGGTGAAGCAGGTGTTGGAAAAACGGCAGTTGTAGAAGGTTTGGCACTTAAAATTATTCATAAAGAGGTTCCTGTACAACTTCACGGTGCAAAGGTTCTTTCGTTGGATTTAGGAGCTATGCAGGCAGGTGCAGGAATTAAGGGTGAATTCGAACGCCGTTTACAATCCGTTATTAATGCCATTCGATCGAGTACGCAGTTCATTATTCTTTTTATTGATGAGTCGCATACTTTGATCGGAGCAGGGGGTAACGAGGGCGGAAGTGATGCCGCTAATTTGCTTAAACCGGTATTGGCACGCGGAGAATTGCGTACGATTGCTGCGACCACATGGTTGGAATACCGGAAATATTTTGAAAAAGACCCGGCACTTTCCCGTCGTTTTCAGAAAATCAATCTGTTGGAACCGAGTGTTGAAAATGCAGTAACAATTTTACGCGGAATCGCCCATAAATACGAGCAGGAACATGAGGTATATATCGAAGATGCCGCACTACAGGCCGCAGCATCTTTATCTGCACGGTACATTACGGGAAGACAGCTTCCGGACAAAGCGATCGATGTATTGGATACGGCATGCGCCAATGTCAAAATCAGTAAAACTAATAAACCGTACGCAATACAGCGTTTTGAAAATGAAAAACTCCGTATTGTACAAGAGATCGACTTTTTAACCAGGGATGATCAGAACGGATTAAAGGACTATACTAAACGTTTAAAGCTATTAAACAGTGATCTGAAACGATTAGACAAAGAACTTAAAAAAAGTGAAGCTGAGTACGAAAAACAGAAAAAACTGGTAGACGAGATTGCAAAACTTCGTTTATTGGGGAAGAAAGAAGCTGTCGCCAAGGAACATCAAAAACTTCTTATGATGCAAGAAGAGTGCCGTTATGTCTATGACAATGTTACTGCCGAACAGATTGCCGAAGTGATCTCGGCATGGACGGGAATACCGTTGGGTAATATGATGCGTGAACAGGCAAAAAATTTGAGTGTGTTTCAAGATCAGATGATTCGGCGGGTTATTGGACAAGAGCAGGCAATCACTTACCTTAATACATTTTTACAGATTTCCGCAGCCGGATTAAAAAATGAGAATGCGCCGACGGGAGTTTTTTTGCTGGTCGGTCCCAGTGGGGTCGGTAAAACAGAAACTGCACGAGCTATAGCAGACCTTTTATATGGAGGAGAGCAGTTTCTAACTACGATCAATATGACGGAGTTTCAAGAAAAACATACAGTTTCGAGGCTCATAGGATCACCTCCGGGATATGTGGGTTACGGAGACGGAGGTCAATTGACCGATCCCGTTAGGATCAAGCCATATTCGGTTGTATTGTTGGATGAGATTGAGAAAGCACATCCTGATATATTGAACCTTTTCTACCAGATTTTTGATAAAGGAACGGTCAATGACGGAGAGGGAAGATCCATCGATTTTAAAAATACGATTATTTTGATGACGTCGAATTTGGCGACGGACGCAATTACACAAATGTGTTCGGAATCTACGGACATCGAATTAGAATCATTAACTAATACGATTCTGCCAATTTTGAGCGACTATCTTAAACCGGCACTTTTGGGACGGATGAATGTCGTTCCTTATATGAATTTGAGTACGGATGCGTTAAAAAAGATTATATCGTTAAAGCTCAAGAGAATCGAAAAACAGCTATCTGCACGTGAAATAGGGTTTAAATACGATGAGGTGCTCTTGGATCATATCGTAGA
>NZ_CALDDG010000010.1 GCF_937936435.1 uncultured Sulfuricurvum sp.
TTCGAAAAAAGAACCGTTTTTACCGTCGATGAGCGGAGTGATAGAGGCATGCGGACGGATCAAAAATGCGGCGGTACTTTTATGGGTCATAATCGGCTCAAACAAATCCGAAGGGGGCTGCATATCGAGCAAATGATAAATCGTAATCAGATGTTCCCGAAACAGCGCATCGAATTCATACGCGAAATCGGTCGAGTGATCATCCCCGTACCACCAAAACCAATCGCTGCATTCCGCCGCCAAAAAATGGCTTCGGATCATTGTTTCACGCTCTTGGTCAAGCACAAGGGCATGATGAAGAAGATCCCGCTTCGTCTGATAGATCAGTTCCCATGCCCTGTTTTTTTCCGGATGACCCACCCATGTATTAAAATTTCCCTGTATCCAGCTACCCGGAGCGATTTGATCCAGTTTTCCGAAATTTCCCGCATCGTATACTTCATCCATGTGCACCAATTTGCACCACTGCGTCCGCTCAAAATAATGGTAAAGCGATGTCAGAAAATCGTATCCGTTGTTTTCAAAAAACTCCCACGCGTTTTCGCCATCCAGAATGACAAAGACCGTCGGATCATTCTGTTCACGCTTGATCGATTCAAGCATCGTTATGAAGTGCCCTGTAGCATCCTGCGCCGATTTGAACCGATAAGTAAAGCCGATCAAATCGCTGAGGGCATGATCGCGAAATCCGATCATCACGTCGTCGAAACGATACGGTCTATACAAAGTATTTCGGCTTGAGTCACCTAGTGATTTAAATAATATAGCCTCGTCTGTTGCGATCCATTTTAACCCGTGTGCTTTGTAAATAGCGATACTCGCTTCGTCCACCGCTCCCTCAGCGGGCCAAAATCCCCGGGGTGCCGTTCCAAAACTTGTTTCGTATAGGGCAATAGATCGTTTAACCTGTTCGATCGCATCATCGTGCAATGAGACGGGGTTATGCGGCAGCGTGATATGCTCATCCGCGCGTTTGCCGTTTTCAACATCGAGCAAAAGGGGGAGAATCGGATGATTATACGGGGTTGTCGAGAGGGAAATAACCCCTGCATTGTGCAAGGAGGCATAAAACGGTAGGATCGTCTGGGTAAATTCGCTCAGGTTGTGGAGCAGCTCGCTTTTATCATGCTGAATAAAACCGCTTTCCTGTTCCAACAACCGCCGCACGATCGGGTGATTTTGGCGTAGATAATTACCGCACCATGCCAACATAAATACAACTTCCAAATCGATCAGCTCTTCATCGCTGAAATGATCCTGACGATACAATACGCTAAACCGTTTTAACGGCTTGACCATCGTTTCGTATTGGGTCGATTTACAGATTTTGATCACCCACTGCTTCTCTTCTGACGTGAGCGAGGAAGGATGTCTCTCCCATAATGCCAAAAATGCATCGTTGCGCAACGGATCACGGTAGAGGTTCAACTGTTCGATCAGCGAAGAGGTGATATTGAAGGTAGCTTTGAGGTTTTGATAGCGGCTGAGGAGCCAGGGCATTTCGCAATAGTCTTTGATCGCATGCAAAAAGACCCACGGCATCCGCATCACACCGTCGCTCCCGCGGTAGTCGGGCTGGTGCATGTGCCAGATAAACGCGAGTTGCAGCGGCTGTGATTCCATTACTCTTTCATCCATTCCTCTATTTTGGTGCGGTACGTCTCGCAGATCAGTTCCCCTTTTTCAGCGGTTTCGGCCTGAATGTACAGATTCAGACGGTCGCTGTACTGGTCGGGAATCATCAATACCCAGTCGTTTTTATCCAGCCATATTTTCACACCGTCAAGGGTCGACGATTTTTTTCCTTTGGCATCTTCCAGGAATCGGCGCATCATTTTACCTTTGAACGCTTGGGTGCACGGAACCTGTAGTGTATCATAGAAAAATTTCGGAAGCGCCGCAATCAGATCGGAGAGCTTCACTCCGTGCATCACAATCATCTCCAGAATTTTTAATGTTGCATACATCGAATCACGGTGAGTTGCAAATTCGGTAAACGTAAAGTTCCCGTCTCCCGTCGCAACGAGATCGTACGTTTTCATTTTTGCCGCTTTAAAATTCGCGTATTGCCCGCGCTCGATTACCAATGAATCGAAATACACGATGTCTGCCGCCCATGTCGGGAGGAATACCCGTTTTTTAATTCCCAGAGCTTTCGCATCCATGTTTAGGAGTGTCAAT
The DNA here is from genome assembly GCF_937936435.1 of uncultured Sulfuricurvum sp. Lineage (GTDB taxonomy): Bacteria > Campylobacterota > Campylobacteria > Campylobacterales > Sulfurimonadaceae > Sulfuricurvum. The sequence continues at coordinate 2,182 of NZ_CALDDG010000010.1, forward strand.
ACCACGTACAACGCACTTTGCTTCGAAAGGAGCACTCCTTCATCGCAAATAATATCAAGACGCTGCCCATGCGGATAGATCAAAAATCCCGCATCGAGTTTCAACGCCCGGATAACCGCCCCCATGTCTTCGTACGAACGTTTGCTCAGAGTGTTGATATTCGAGAGACGCTGCTCATCCGCATACGCGTTGAACATAATGTTTTCAACCCCTAAATCGTTCAGAATATCGGGGAAAACCTCCGAAGCGATCCCGTGCATCACATCCACCGCTATACGGCAATTGATGCATTTGAAATTCTGGTGCTTTAATAGAGACTCCATCCCTTTTTTGTACTCTTCGTATTCGCGCTTATGATCGAGGGGGTAAATTTGCCCGATTTGAGAATAATCGACCCGCCGAAACGTCTCTTTGAAAAATGCTTTTTCCACTTTTTTCGCCACATCGCTGTTGATACGCAGCGCTTCATGATTATAAAACGTAATAACCGTACTGGTCGGATCGTCTATTTTCTGATTGAAATGGACTCCGGCCGTAAAATGGTCGTGAAAAGAGAGACTGCAGCGCATGACCGCCGAGGGGATCGCATTGTAGTCGACGACATCGACCCCGGCGGAGAGCAGCCCCCCTAAAAATGCCCTCTTTAGCATCCGTGAACTTTTATCGTAGTGGCGCGATACCAAGACAGTCGATCCTATCGGAAGCTGCGCACCGAACGCTTCGGCCAGTTTGGTCGCCATTTCGCAGGAGAGTTCGACGTTGGATTTCCCGATTACCATACCGTTCTCGAAAATGGAGTTTTTGTATTTGCTCCCTAAAATAACGCTTCGGCTGACAATAGAAGCGTAGATCGGAAGAGCACACGTCTGAACTCCAGTCACATTCCTTTATCTCG
>NZ_CALDDG010000011.1 GCF_937936435.1 uncultured Sulfuricurvum sp.
AAAATATCGTTTATGTACTCTTTTAATCTCATCATATAGCTAAAGGCAGTCTTTTCCGAAACGCTTTGCTCGTAAATGTAATCGGCTATTTTAGTGAGACGATAGGTCGCTTTTTTGGAAAAAACGATTTTATTAATCGCGGGCATACTTTGCCGTAGCCGTCTCAAACGCTTCATCGAGAGTTACAAACTCATCACGATCTAGCTCTTCTATCGAAGTTTTCACTTCGTTTTTTATCTTTTGAAATCGCAGAAATTCGACGAACTGTCGGGCAAGGGTATTTTCATCACCTCGATACTCTTCGTTGATATAGCTCTCTAATTCAGGATTATCGATACGGATGGATAACATTTATAATCCTTTTTGAAATTTTATCTTATTGTAGCATATCGCTGTTTTCACTATAGATGTTCAATGATTTAAAATATAATGTGTCATCGCTACAGCAACCATAATCACAGGAACGACTAACCACCTATATTTTTTATATTCATACTGATTAATAATATGTTGAACTTTACTTTGAATAGCTTTATCTAACATATTATTTAAACTGATAGGCACAACTTGATTATACGTTAGCTCTGAAAAAATGTTCTCATCACAACCTATATACTGAGATAATGTCTCTAAAAATATTTTTGATTCTTCTTCTCCCATGTCTTTTTCTCGAAAATTAAAAAGTTTTTTATTGATTGAAATATCATAAAAGCTTCGATTTAAACTTCCATTACGCTCAGAATCAATTTTAACTCCTATATTATCTAATTTTGCAGAATTAATATCCTTTCCATTTTTCATTGTAAATATATAATTTTTGTCGAATCTTATTGCATCAATCACGATGTATTGATAAATTTTTTCGTAAAAAACAACGATAGAAATCAATCCAAATAAAAAAGCAAAAAATCTATCTAAATCAGTATTTTCCCATCCATTTACAATTAAAAAAAGAATAAGACACATTGCCGCAATATGTAAAACTATTTCTTGCTCATAACCTTCTTTATATTTTGGAAGCTTGGCTTGAAAAATATTGTCATTCATTTTATAACGCCATCATTCTCTCTAATGCAATTTTTGCCCAGTAGCGCGTCTCTTCATCCACCTCGATCTCATTGATCGGATTGCCCTCTTCGATCGCTTTGAGAGTATTATACAAGTCTTCCAATGTCGTCTCGTTCATCGTCGGACACTCAGGTTTCGTCGAGGAGAGGATATAGGTATTGGAAGGGCGGAGGCGGTTGACCATATTAAACTCGGTTCCGACCGCCACTTTTTGATCAGTTGGAAGTTCCATTATGTATTTGATCAGCTGTGACGTCGATCCGACGAAATCGGCGCGATCACAGATAGAGGGATCGCATTCAGGGTGAACGGCGATCAAAATTCCCGGATATTTGTTACGGTAAAACTCGATATCATCGACACTAAAAAGCTGATGCACCGAGCAAAACCCGTCATAACAGATGATGTCGGCCTCTTTTGGATCGGTTCCGTCGCCGATAACGCACGATTTGAGCCCCATCATATTGGCGATATTCTGACCCAGACAGCGATCAGGGACAAATAAAATCTTTTTCCCTTCCGCGAGGGCTTTGGTGATAATCGTTTTGGCGTTGGAACTGGTGCAAACCATCCCCCCCATTTTCCCGACGCGGGCTTTGACATCGGCATTGGAGTTGATATAGGTGATCGGCAAAATATCTTCCGCTTTGATCCCTGCCTCTTCAAGTTTGGCAATCGATTGGTCGTAATAGAGTCCGTCGATCATTTTCGCCATAGCACAGCAGGCTACTTTCGGCATCACAACCCGTTTTTCGGGACTGAGAATCTTGACGCTTTGACCCATAAAGCCGACACCGCAGAACACTACAAATTCCGCATCGTCCGCCATGGTACGTTTCGCCAGTTCAAGCGAATCCCCGGTGATATCCCCCATCTCGAATACTTCGTCCCGCTGATAGTAATGTGCGACGACCGTTACGCTGAGACGGTTTTTAAGATCGATAATTTTTTGTTTTAACTCTTCGGTATTCAAACCTTTAATCCTTGTACTGCTGATAAGAGGGTTATTATAGCCAACTCGCGACTTTGACTTCTTGAAGAGGCTCTTTCTTTCAGCACATTTTTAGGCAGTTGTAACCATCCGTGATTTATAATAGCGCCCATCAAAATAATTGCTAAGGTTCTCTATGGATTTTTTATTTAACCAAAACGTACAGTTTTATCTTATCGCCTATCTTCTCGGCGGTATCCCTTTCGGATTGATTTTGGCGAAAGTATTTGCCGGAGTCAATGTTAAAGAAGCCGGTTCCCAAAGCATCGGTGCGACAAACGTATTACGGGTCGTAAAAGAGACGAATCCTTCCTTAGCCAAAAAACTCGGTGCCGCAACTCTTGCTCTCGATGCGATCAAAGGGATTGCCGTCGTCCTTGCCGCAAAATATATGGGAATGGATGAAAGTGTTCAATGGATGGTTGCCGTACTCGCCGTTATCGGTCATTGCTTCAGCCCGTATCTGTGGTTCGAAGGGGGCAAAGGGGTTGCTACTGGCATGGGCGTCATGGCCGTCATGCTCCCGATCCCCACGATCATCGCTCTCGTCGTATGGGGAATTGCCGCAAAAACGATCCGTATCTCTTCGCTCTCTTCTATGCTGGGGCTTTTGGCACTGGTAATCGCAGCGTTCGTCCTCTACCCCGCGATGTTTCATGCCCCTGTCCTTTTTATCGCCTTTATCCTTTTTTATAAACATATTCCGAACTTTGTCCGATTGCTAAAAGGGGAAGAGAAACGGGTCGCATGACCGTCTTAATCGAAAATCTGACGTTCGAGACGGTTATCGGTATTCTCGACTTCGAGCGTCTTACTCCGCAAAACGTACAAATCGATTGCACTATCGTCTACGATTACAAAAAAAATGATTTTATCAACTACGCCGATGTTGTCGAGCTTATCCGCACAACGATGGATGAGAAACGTTTCGAACTGATCGAAACCGCCTTGCAAGAGTTGGCCGAAGCGCTAAAAAAAAGTTTTCCTCAAATCAACGAATTATACCTTTCCATCCGAAAGCCCGACATTCTTCCCCACTGCAACGTCGGAGTTGCAGAACGCTTTGTTTTTTAACCTAATCGACGCTTGTTAACATTTCTGCCATATTTGATCGATATAATTTTTAAAACATCATCCAAAGGGATATCATGACAAAACTCTTTCTTTCCGCTCTCACAGCTGCCTTGATCTTAAGCGGATGTGCCGAAACCGGTTTATCAAAAACACAAACAGGAGCGATCATCGGCGGTCTCGCAGGTGCGGCAGCCGGCGGAGCGACCGGAAATCACAGTGCTAAACGAGTCCTTATCGGAGGGGCGGTCGGTGCCCTGGCCGGCGGCGGGATCGGTTATTATATGGACAAACAAGAAGAAGAACTCAATAAAGAGCTCAAAGGAAGCGGTGTCGAAGTACAGCGTCAGGGCGATACCATTAATCTCAATATGCCCGGCGGTATCACGTTCGATACCGGCAAAGCCAATATCAAACCGAATTTCAATCCGGTTCTTGACGACATCGCGGGCGTCATGACCAAATACCCCGAAACAAAAATTGAAGTACACGGACATACGGATAACGTCGGAAGCGATGCGTCAAACCTCAGCCTCTCTCAATTGCGAGCCCAAAGCGTCAGCTCTGCACTTACGACTCGCGGCGTCGGTTCAGATCGGATTAAAGCCATAGGCTTTGGAGAAAATGCGCCCGTCGCTACCAACGATACCCCGGCAGGACGTGAAGCCAACCGTCGCGTCGAAATCAAAATCATCCCCAATCCTGCTCAATAATTCTCCATACTCCCCCTTGCGGGGATTGCATAATCTCTAAAATACACCGTCCATGTTCAAAAAAAATCCTTTTTTTAAAAAAAATTGAAAAAAAGTTTAAAATTTTCTAAAACTGTGGTATCATTTCGGGAAAATTTCCGCACTGAGGAACGTGAATGCGTATTCTGATCATTGAAGATGAAGTAACCCTCAATAAAACTTTGGCTGAAGGCCTGAAAGAGTTTGGTTACCAAAGCGATGTCGTTGAGACCCTAAAAGACGGTGAGTATTACCTCGATATCCGTAACTATGACCTGATCTTGATGGATTGGATGTTACCGGACGGCAATAGCGTTGATATTATTCCCGATATTAAAACCAACACTCCTAAAACCGTGGTTGTTGTCCTCTCCGCACGCGACGATAACGAAAGCGAAATTGAAGCGCTGCGCGCAGGTGCCGATGACTATATCCGCAAACCGTTCGATTTCGACGTTCTCGTAGCACGTATCGAAGCGCGTCTCCGTTTCGGCGGTAGCAACATTATTGAGATCGATGATTTGACGATCAATCCTGAAGAAGAAAAAATCATCTATAAAGAAAAAGAGATCGAACTCAAAGGCAAACCGTTCGAAGTATTGACACATCTTGCCCGTCATCGTGACCAAATCGTCTCCAAAGAGCAATTATTGGATGCGATCTGGGAAGAACCTGAGCTTGTTACTCCGAACGTTATCGAGGTTGCAATCAACCAAATCCGCCAAAAGATGGATAAGCCCCTCGGTATCACTACTATCGAGACCGTTCGTCGCCGAGGATACCGCTTTTGTTTTCCAAAAGAAGCATAAGACGACGCTTTCTCTTCCAACTCATTGTCGCTTCGGCGGCATTGGTTATCCTATTTTCCTCTTTTTTATACCTTTTTATCAAACAATCCATTTATGACGAGAAACAGTCCGAACTGATCGGATATGCCGAAAATATCTCTTCGTACAAATCCCTTTTATCCGCGAAACAAAGTAATTCCGAGACTCTCATGGGGGTAAACGTCGAGTTAATTACACTCACATCCAACGTCGAACATCTTGATTTTTACGAGACGACTCATCGGGATAAGACGACGACGCTGACATTGATCTATCCGTTTGATTTCGAGCACTCTTCCTATCTCAAAGTAAGCCGGGATATTACCCCTACCAAACGGTTGCTGCGAAAAATTTTGAACTCCATCTTTTTGATTAATGCGGTCGGGTTTATCGTCATCATCCTCTATGCCATCGCATTTTCCAAAATGCTGATCGCACCGATCAGCGCTTTGAGCCGCCGTCTGGCCAATATGAACGAACATTTGATACGTCCGATCAAAGTCGAACAGCTCCCGGATGAATTCGAACCGTTAGGAGAAACGCTGAATCGCCTTATGGGACGGATTCAAAACTTCGTCAAATATCAAAAAGAGCTTTTTATCGGAGCGGCACATGAGCTCAAAACCCCTTTAGCCGTCATCAAACTCAAAAACCAGGTTACATTGATCAAAAAACGCTCGCCCGAAGAGTATATCGAAGCGATCAAAATCACCAATCAAAGTGTCGATGAAATGAATAAAATCGTTGCCGATATCCTTAACATCGGACGGCAAGAAGGGGCTCAACTCGAAATTCCGGTCGAAGTCGATATTATCCAAATTCTTAAAAAGTGGGAAGGCGATTTCAAACTGCTGGCCCACAGCGAAAATAAACAACTTGTGACCCATTTCGAGCCGGATGCGTTCAGTGCCGTCATTCAGGCGACTCTTTTGAATCAAATCCTCCAAAATTTTCTCCAAAATGCACTCAAGTTCACCCCTGAGGGAAAAACAATTACCTTTAAAAGCCATTTAAACGGGGTAGGGATCGTCATCGAGGTAATCGACGAAGGATGCGGCATCGACGAAAGCATCGACCTATTTGCCCCGTTTATGCGTCAAGGAAACAAATCGGGTGTCGGATTGGGTCTGTTCCTCGCGAAAAGTGCCGCCGAAGCGATCGGGGCGCAGATCACTTTGACGAACCGTGAAGACGGAATCGACGGCAGTTGCGCGCGTCTGGTGCTCCCTTCCAAACTGTGTTGTCTCCTCCCTCAGCGATAAATCGAAACCGTTTAAAAATGCTCAAAGGTTCGTTTCGCTATAAATCGCGCATAACGAAAACAAAAATCGAGGTTTAACCTATGCCACTACTTATCATCGATGAATGTATCGCATGCGACGCATGCCGTGAAGAATGCCCTATGGATGCTATCGAAGAGGGCGATCCGATTTATATCATCGATCCGGACCGTTGCACTGAATGCGTAGGAACCTACGATGAACCGGCATGTATTGCCGTTTGTCCGGTTGATTGTATCATCCCCGATAAAGACAATGTCGAAACCATGCAGGAGCTGCTCTATAAACATCAGCAATTGACCGAAGAAGAGCAGTAAATGGCGAAATGCACCGCCGTTATCGACATCGGAAGCAATTCCATGCGAATGGCGGTTTTTCAAAAGACCAGCCGTTTCTCTTTTCATATTCTGCACGAGGTCAAAAGTTCCGTCCGCCTCAGTGAACACGCGTACAAGAACGACGGTTATCTACAATCTGCCGCTATGAACCGTACCGCTCAGGCAATCGGCGAATTCTTATCTATTGCCCGTTCTTTCGGTGCCCGCAAACTTTTATGCGTCGCTACGTCTGCATTACGCGATGCTCCCAACGCTCAGGAATTCATCAGCCGTATCCAACGTGAGCATAATCTCTCAATCAAAGTAATCGACGGTGAAAAAGAGGCTTATTTGGGTGCAATCGCGTGTGCTAACCTTTTGCCCAAAATGGATGCGCTCACCGTAGATGTCGGTGGGGGATCAAGCGAGTTTGCCGTATTGCGCAACGGTAAGGTAGAAACCCTGTATTCGCTCAATATCGGAACCGTCCGAATCAAAGAACTTTTTTTCGACCGCAATGACTTAGCTGGAGCCGTCGCCTATATCGATAATGCCCTCTCCGCCCTGCCCGATTTCGGAATAGATACTTTTATCGGTATCGGAGGAACCTTTCGCGCACTCACCCGTGCATTAATGAAAAAAGAGAATTATCCTCTCAAAAAGCTGCATGCCTACACGACGGACGATGTCCGTTTCCAAACCTTTGCCGAACAGATTCTTCAAGCCGGTCCCAAAAAACTCAAATCGCTTTATATCAAGACCGACCGTTTCGATACGATTAAACCCGGCACTCTGATCCTCCAGCGTATTCTCAGACATACCCGTGCCCAAAAATTGGTCTGCAGCGGTGTCGGTGTACGCGAAGGGGTCTTCTTGAACGACTTGCTGCGAAACTCGGCCGCCTCTTTTTCGGCTAACTACAATCCGAGCGTCCGTTATCTGCTTGATACCTATGCGACCCACAGCAATCACGGTATTCAATGTTCCCATCTCGTCAAACGCCTTTTTGATCTCTTGCAAGCACCGCTTAATCTTAAGACTGATTACCGCCATGACCTTGTCATCGCCGCTAAACTGCTTCCGATCGGTATCGGGATACGCTATTATGCCTATCAGCGCCATAGTCACAACATCGCAATGAGCGGTCTCGATTATGCTCTAAGCCATACACAGATCGTTTTGATATCCCACCTTCTTCTCTTCAAAAAGGGTTCCCGATCTTCTTCGCTCATCCCTCGTGCCGGCTATGGAACTCTTTTACCCGATAATGCAACGGTCGATGCCTTATCGGCAATCTTATGGCTTTCCCATATTCTTTTAGCCGCCCGTATCAATGCCGACACCCTCTCCGTGCATTATATAGACGGCAAACTCGAAATCCGTGGCAAACACCTCTACCTGGCCAGAGAACAGCTCAGAAATATCGTCTTGCCGAAAAATCTGATTGTTGTTTTTCAGGAGTAGCACATGGCCGGGAGCAGTCTTCTTCTTCTCATTGATGATATCACCGCCGTTTTAGACGACGTCGCAGCCATGAGCAAGACTGCCGCACAAAAAACCACCGGTGTGCTGGGAGACGATTTAGCCCTCAATGCCCAACAGGTTGCCGGGGTACGCGCTGAGAGGGAATTGCCTGTTGTTTATGCCGTGGCAAAAGGCTCGCTGCGCAACAAACTGATTCTTGTCCCTTCGGCACTTGCCCTGAGCGCATTGGCTCCCTGGTCGATCACCCCTATCTTAATGTTGGGGGGCACCTATTTGTGCTATGAAGGGTTTGAAAAAATTGCCCATCCGTTTCTCCACTCAGCGCACACTACTTCGGACCAGCACGATCCGAACATCGATGCCTTTCACAATCCTAACGTCGATATGGAACAATTTGAAAAAGAGAAAATCCAAGGGGCAATCCGCACCGATTTTATCCTCTCTGCCGAAATCATCGTCATTGCTTTGGGAACGGTAGCCGATAAAGGACTTTTAACGCAAAGCATCGTGGTTTCGGGAGTGGCCTTCGTAATGACCGTCGGAGTATACGGTGCCGTCGCCGCCATCGTCAAAATGGACGATGTAGGACTTTATCTGCTCCAGACGGCGAAAGAAGGGAAAAGAGGAACCCTCAAACGCTTCGTCGGCAGTGCGTTACTTAGCTTCGCTCCGCGCCTGATGAAAACATTGACCCTCGTCGGAACGGCTGCTATGTTCTTAGTCGGCGGCGGTATTTTGGTCCACGGTCTCTCGTTTATCCATCATTGGATAGAAACCCTTACCCCTCTCGCCGAAAGTGTCCCTTTACTAGGAAATATATTGGGGTGGAGTCTTCCTTTTGTCGTCAATGCAATTGCAGGGGTGGTAGTCGGAGGAATCGCCATGGCGGCAATCGGAATGCTCTTGATGGTTGTTAAAATCTTTCGACGCTGAATCGTTTATCCGCGCTATCAGAGCATTTCTCTGATAGTAGATTAGAAACGTTGCCCGATGGTGAACTCGAAATGGGCGATGTCATCATCTTTCTCATCCCCGATCGGGTTGGCAAATACGAGTTGCAACGGTCCTACCGGACTAAACCATTCCAATGCAATCCCGTAACCGCCCCGTTTGATTTCGCTCATACTGCTCTCACCGATCATCCCATAGTCGATAAATGCCGTTGCACGCATACGGGCTTCAGGAACTAACGGTACACTGAACTCAAGGTTATTCGAGAAGCTTTGAGTCCCCCCGATACGATACGGCGTTCCGCTGGAGTTATATCCGTCCGTCGGAGAGATGGAGTAAGCCTGATACCCGCGAACCGAACCGATTCCCCCCATGTAGAATTTTTCGCCCAGCGGTAAATAGCCGTTTTTGCTTGCATAGTTAAAACGCGCTTTATACCGGAGAATGAGGTCGAAATCGGTCAATTTTTGAAGCCCTTGATACGCGGCGAAGCTGGTACGGCTTTTCCAGAAATCAGCATCACCGCCGAGGCCGGCGAGTTCGAAACTTTGGGATGCGACCATCCCTTCACGAGGAACATAATAATCGTCGGTATTGTCAAATGTTGCGGAAACGGAAACCGAACTTTTTGAATAGTTCTCATAGTAACGCGGATCATAGTTGGTACTGTTGGTGTCAACATCGCTATAGTTGTTTTTAGAATAGTTGTATCCGACATAACCGCTCACGTAACGGCTGAATCGATGCCCGGTACCGAAACTGAGCCCCGTCGAATCGACGGTATAGCTGTCATACTCGGTAGCACTTTTATATATAGAAAAGTTTCCGCTGAAATCGCTGTCGTTAAGACGCGGATTGGAAATATTGAATGAGTAGTTGCTGGTACGTTGTGAACGTTCCAGATTCAATCCCACGTTGATCCCCGAACCGAAAATATTACGGTCACTGACGGCGACACTGAGGAGGATTCCTCCGAAACTTCCGTATCCCCCACCCAGTTGAATGTTACCGGTCGGAGCCTCTTTGGCTTGGACGATCAGATCCATCGTCTCATCGTCAATCCGCTTTTCTTCAATCGTATTGCTCTCAAAATATCCGGTACGGCCGATCGCATTACGGGAGTCTTTCAAGTTGGTCACACTGTACAGATCACCCGGTGCCAAAAAGAGTTCGCGACGAACAACCCGATCGAGCGTACGGTTGTTTCCGGAAATGACAACATTGCGAATATGTACTTTTTTGCCCGGAATGATGCGGTAGACGACATCAACGCTTTTGTTGTCTTTGTCTTTTTTCAGATCGGGCTGAACCTGCACGTAGGCATATCCCAAATCGGCAATTTTCGTTTTGATACGGTCGGCATCGTCGCGGAACGTTTTGATGTTAAACGGTTTGTTTTTCTCAAGGGTAATAACGTCTAACAACGCTTGATCATCGATCACTTTCGTATCCTGAAAGACCAGAATATCGCTGACGCGGTAGACATCTCCTTCAAAAATATTGTATGACATCTCCGCTTCGTAATGATCGAAATCGACTTGCACGAACGGCTCATCGATTTTAGCGTCCAAATACCCGCGCTGCATGTAAAAATCACGGATACGCAACGGATCGTACTGAAGTTCGGCGAGCTTCATTTTCCCGTCGTTTCTACCCCACATCCATCCCATAAACTCATGCTCTTTATTGGCAATCATGCTGTCAAAATCATCACTGTCGACCGCTTGCACTCCGGCGTAGTGAACTTTTTTAATGATGATCTCTTCCCCTTCGTTGACGACAAAGGTAACCTGCATACTGCCATTATCCAGTTTTTCGCTCTGAATTTCGACAACCGAATCGATCTTTCCGTCTTGACTCAATGCATCAATGATCCGTTTTTTAGCCGCTTCAAGCCGTTTTTCGTCGAATAAAGACCCTTTTTCGATTTGCAAAAGGGTCTTTTTCGCCTCTTCGTCGTTATCTTTATACCCTTTTAGCTCGATTTTGGAAATAATCGGTTTCTCTTTAAAATGAAACGTCACTTTTCCTTCATTTTCTTCAACCCAAATATCTTCGAAATATCCTTGATCAAAGAAATTTTTAATCGTCTTATCGACATCCGCAGAGTCTAACGGAGCTCCGATTTTGACCTCATTGAGCCGCTTAGCAACTGCCTCAGAAATATGAACCATTCCGTCATATTGGATCGATTGGACGTTTTGTGTAGAGGCGTGCAAAAGTGCACTTGCCACTACCAATGATAGGGTAATTGTTTTCAAGCCAAAATTCCGTTGCATTAAAATTGTCTCCCATTCTATCACTTCGATAATTAATGTTCCGTAAATTAAACTTAAAAGGGCTAAAATAACATCATTACACCTCATAGAGAGACAATTTATGCCCTAAGCGGCATAAAACGAAAGGGCTTTTATCCCCTTTCACTTCCAAAATGGACCAGAAGGAATCGAATGCGCATCGGAATAGTTGGACTGGGATTGATGGGGGGATCTATGGCTTTGGCCCTCAAACATATCTCGTTTGTCACCTCTATTATCGGCACGGATCATAATGAAGAGCATCAGCGCATTGCGCTTCAACGTGGATTGGTACAGGCAATCGTTCCGTTCGAACAACTCAAAGCCGAGTGCGACGTCATTTTTCTCTCCGTTCCGGTTGACGGCGTCATCGCCTTGCTCGGGGAATGTACCGATCTCTCCGGCACGGATAAGACCCTCATCGATCTGGGCAGTACGAAAGCACTCATCGTCGATGCGATCCCCCCCTCTATCCGTGAAAACTTTATCCCCGCCCACCCGATGACGGGAACGGAGCAGTTCGGTCCCAATGCCGCATTGGAAGGGCTGTATGCCGACAAGGTAGTCGTTTTATGTGATCTTGAGCACAGTGGTCATTCCCAAAGAGATACCGCTTTGCGCATTTTCCGCTCGATCGGTATGCAGGTGCATACGATGGGAGCGGCACAACATGACCGCCATGCCGCTTTTATCAGTCACATGCCCCACGTCATCTCATACGCTCTGGCTAATACCGTCTTGGCACAGGAGGAAAAAGAGAATATTCTAACCCTTGCAGCGGGGGGATTTCGTTCCATGAGCCGATTGGCGAAGAGTTCGCCGGCGATGTGGGAAGATATCTTTCGCCAAAATCGCGAAAACGTCCTCGAAGCGATCGAACTGTTCGAGACTGAACTGCATACGATCAAACAAGCTTTGCAGGAAAAAGATTATGTCGCTTTACGCAAAGAGATGAAAGAAGCCAACAAACTCTACGAGATTTTTTCCTAAGGTATCCGATACAAACGGGTCTGAAAAAGCGTCTCTGTCTTCAATCCGTGTGCAGATACTCTAGCATGTTCTACCGAAACATGAGAAACGACACCTTCGATTTGGCGGCTCCCCTGTTTGGCCTCGATCTGTTTTTCAGTCATTACCAGATTCGACGCCGCACGCTCCGCCAATAATATATTATCCGTATAGACCCGGCGGTACCAATAACGGGCTGCTTCGTATTTTCCGGCACGGTAGAGCGCGTTAGCCAAGTTATAGCGTATTTCAGGAGAATCGTGCGACGATTGATACTCTTTGAAATAGGCCGCACTTTTATCATATTCTCCCCGTTCATAGGCAGCATACCCGTTTTGCAGTATCCTAAAATCCAATAATCCTGCATGTAGCGGGAGGTTAGGGAGTGTAAGCATCAGCAAAAAGGCCGTCAGCGGAACCGTACGCCGTTTGCTCATCGATGAAAGGGCGATCCAGATCAGCAACATCGCAAGGCCGAGGGGGTAGGGGAAAAGAGGAATATGGGCATACAGCATCCGGGCTCTTTTCTGCTCAGCTATCCGCGCATACACAATCTGCATTTTCTTTTCTCCATAGAAAACCGTTTTTTCCGTATCGGCAAAAGAGGGAGGAAATCCGATACAAATATGAAGAGACGAATCTTTGAGGGCATCCATTAACCCCGTGTCGATGGAAGCGGTCTTCAATATCTCAGGGTGGAGTCCCTGTACCAATCGAATCAGTATCCCCACATCGATGCTCGAGGGTGATATTCGGTACAAAGCGTCGCTTATTCCGACAATGGCGATCCGTTCTCCCTCCAATCTACGAATCAAATCAAGGGTTTCTTCCTTCTCTTTCTCAAAAGCTTCCGCCGATTTTTTCGAAAGATCCAAAACGATTAAAATATCGGCACGTCCCTCTTCCATATCCCCTTTAGGTATCATGACCGGTTGTGCCATCGCCGCTATCATCAGCAGAGATGCCAGCAGAAACAAGACGTTACGCCCTTTTAACCCCATAGTAATTTCAGGTGCGCGGAGTTTTCGGACGGTCTCATCGCTAAAATAGTGATATTCCCGCGATTTTTGAGTCTGCCAAAAATAAAACAAAACTGCCATAGGGGGAATCATCCAGACGAAAAATTCCGGGTGAAGAAATGCAAAACTCATTTCAACCCCTTTTGATTGCGCCCGTACAAATATGCCAACATCGCTAAAAATGCCAGAAAAAGGGGGTAGACATAATAAAAATCGAAGTAATGATGCGGAAATTCAACCCTGCGCAGTGCACCCGCAACATTCCATGCATGGTTGTCCGCAGGTGAAAAAAACACCCCTTCCACTCCCGAGGGGAGCATACCGACAAACGATTTTGGATATTCGGAAAGGATGATCGCGTATTTTTTTCCTTCCGCAGAGGTGGCGAAAAAGCGGCTGATCTCCTCCGCACTTATCGCCTCGCTTTTTTCTTGTCGCACTTGGCGCAACATCGATATGAGGACATCATGTTCATATGTCAGCGGAATAATGACATCGGCACCGCTGCGCACACCAAACCGATCATGCGGATGCTCCTGCACAAACAATGCGATCTTATCAACAAGAGAACGATTGATACTTGCCGTATCGATGAGGAAAAGGATGTCATCTCCATTCCCCTCGTATTCCACTTTTTTGTCTCGTACAGGGGACATCACAGCGACGATCAGAAGTGAGATCATCGCCCATTTGGCAATCCACAACCAAAGAGGATTTTTAACCCCTGATCCGCCGAACATTCCGATGCGGGGAAAATACAAAGGATTGGATCGCAAAGGGCACAACGCCTCGCACGCTAAAAAGAAAAAAAGTAAAAATCCCAACTTCGGAAATTGAAAATAAATCCCCTCAAACATCGATAATCTCAAGATACAGATGATAGTAGCCTATCGTCTCATCATCGATAGCATCCACATTCGGAGCGTATTTATATCGGCCCAGACGTTCAAACAGATTATGAAACGCCTTTTGCGTCCTTTCATTATCTGCGGAAAAATATCGTCCTAACGTACTGATCTCATACGCCGCCCGCTTCGGATCGGAGAAGTCGACCGATTCGAGCCTCGCATACAATACCTTTCGCTCGCTCAAACGGCGTGTCTTCCATTTTTTCAACACCCAAAACATGAGACTGATTACTACGGCACTTCCCAGAACTACCGATCCGATAAACAGGTAAATCGAATAATCGTGTACTTCCGCCAGCGGTGCGATGTCGTTGACCGGAATGTCTGCCATTTCGTTCATACACGCCCCTCAAACAAACGGCGCAGCGTTACCGAAGCGGAAGCATCGGTATAGAGTTTTGCCGATCGGACGCCGTCACGCCGAAATCGATCAAAAAGAGCCACATCATGTTCCCGCACTTTTTCACGGTATCTGCCTACACTCCGTACATTGAAATCCCCTTCGAGCACCGCGCCGCTCTCAGGATCGACCAACGCACTGAAGCCCAACGGTTCGGGGGATTCTTCAAACCGGTCTCTCACCACGATGGCAACGACCTCATGTTTTTTTGCTAACAAACGTAAATCGGGAATCTCGAAAAAATCGCCCAAAACAATAATCAAAGAACGCCGTTTCAACCGCCTATACAAAGTCGTCGCCATCGCATTATAGTCGGCTCGACGGTTCAGCAGCTCCGCTTCCATGATCCCCTCTACGCTTTGCGCCACGGCGAACCGTTTTTTACTTGCCCGGACTTCATCCCGCAGCGTTTCGGAAAAATTGATATGGGTAAAAAGGTCACCGTTGGCCAATGCCGAATAGCCGATCAGGGCAACCGCTTCGGCCAAAGCATCAATTTTAAATCGTTCGCGCCCGAAATGAAGCCCTCCGCCCAGCATCCCTACCGTCACAACACTGAGTTCCCGTTCTTCGCGAAAAACTTTGATATAGGGGCGCTGCATCTTGGCCGTGATATTCCAGTCGATGTGGCGCGTATCGTCTCCCGCTATGTATTCGCGCAGTTCGATGAAATCGTACCCCTCCCCCCGAAACAGCGAAGGATTGTTGCCGATCCGATCCGCAATGATCTGCCGACGGGCTTTTAACAATATATGACGACTGTTTTTCATATATTCCCTTATTCTGCCTCGAACGAGACAAGCTTCCGTGCCTCTAGCGCAGGCACACGGTATTCGAACATGATTTTACGGAATCGGTACCGCTTTTACGATCTGTTCGATCAAATCGTCGATCTCGATCCCCTCCGCTTCGGCTTCATAAGTCAGTACGATCCGATGGCGCATCAACTCCTTGACAATCGATGCGATATCGCCCGGAGTGACGAAATCCTTGCCGCGTAAAAAAGCGACGGCACGTACCGCTTTGAACATATCGATACTGACACGCGGACTGGCACCGAACTGCAGATATTTACGGATCGATCCTAGAGCGTATTTTTCAGGCTCCCGGGTCGCACTGACCAAAGCGATCATATAACGTTCAACCTCTTCGTCGATATGGACTTTTTTCACCGCCGCTTTGAGGGTATTCAAAAGATCGGGAGTGATCACCGCATTAATCGCTTCGGCGGATGAAGAGGCGACTCTGCGGGCGATGGAGAGTTCCTCTTCCGGAGTGTTGTAGCCCACTTTGATTTTCAACATGAAACGATCCAGCTGTGCTTCGGGGAGCGGGTAAACCCCTTCGTTCTCGATGGGATTTTGGGTCGCCATGACCAAAAACGGCGGAGAGAGTCTAAAACTCTCATCCCCCAATGTCACTTGCCGTTCCTGCATCACTTCAAGCAATGCGGATTGCACTTTTGCCGGAGCCCGGTTGATCTCATCGGCCAGGAGGAGATTGGTAAAAATCGGCCCTTTTTTGATTTTGAACCCGTTGTTTTGAGGATCGTATACCTCAGCACCCAGAATATCGCTCGGGAGAAGATCGGGGGTAAACTGCACCCTTTTAAATTCAAGCCCGAGGGTTTGCGACAACGCTTTGACCGTTGTTGTTTTCGCCAGTCCCGGAATCCCCTCGATCAGTATATGCCCCTCACACAAAAGCCCGATCAGCAATCCGTCAATCATTTTTTCCTGACCGACGACGACTTTGGCGACTTCGGCACGTATGCGATTAATAGTCTCTATCATTGATCCACCTTTTTATCTAGTGTGAGTTTATCCAGTTTCTTTTTAGCTTCTCTTAATCCGATCTCTCCCGATTCGAGCCGACTAACGATGTTATCATAACGTTTGTCCCCATCCAACGCCAATAACATCACCAGTTCTTTGGAAGATCGGGCTCTCTCCCAGAAACGTTTGGTTTTTCGTCGGGGGCGATATTTCCACACCCTGCGAAGCACTTCTCCCGCTGCAGCTCCAAAAGCGATGAGTCCGGCATACAGCGCATACCGCCGAAGAGTCGCGGTATTGGTCAGGTCGGGCGCATCCAAAAGGGAGGATACGTCATACCCTTCCTCCACTTCGACGGGGATAGGAGCCGTTGTCAGATGGCTATAGCGGTTATGTTCCGTGTCAAACAGATTCAAACTCACCGGAGGGATAACATACGGTTTGTCAGAGACCAGTGCAAACTCTTGGCGGACCTCTCCGCTATCTCCTTCCGACGTAGCCGAGAGTTGTTTTTGCGGTGATTCGGAGAAGACTTTTACTCCGCTAATATTGAATTCAATCGGAGTGAATTTTTCCAGATTCCCCGTTCCTTTGAGAATAATACTCAAATGGAGCGGTTCATGGGCGCGTACGCGCGTTTTGTCCGCCGAAATTTCCAACGTCATCTTCCCGGTCAATGCGGCATCGTTGGGTTTGGATTCAAACGAAAAAGTGGGAAGGGTTATGTTCGTCGTCACAATATCGATTTTACTCACGTTATCGCGTCCCAAATGGGCATTATAGTCGACGGCCCCCGCCGGAACATACTCCACGACCCCTTCCATAGCGACCGGTATCGTTCCGCTTTGCTTAGGGGTGAGTACCAAATCGAACGTGTCGATCCGTTTCCCCTTTACTACCCGGTTTTGCTCGCGAAGAATCGTCAGTTTATACGATGCCGAGTCCACCGGATGGAGTTTGATCGCATAATCGGCCGCACTTTCGTCAAAACGGCACTCATAGCGTACCAATGCGCTCTGATCCACCCGTAAGGTTTGGGGAGAGCGAAGCAGCTGCCAATGATACGTCACGCTCCATCCGCATGTCGGAAGCGCGATCATAGCGATTAAAAGATTACCAAGGCTTCGTTTCATGGATGCTCCGTTGATTGATCAGTTCGTATTGGCGGGAACTGAGTTTGGCTTTGCCCTGCGACATCGACAACCGGGGGTCGCTTTGCATTTTTTTCCCTTCGTCTCCTCCGCCGCCGGATGCACTATCCGTTTTCATATTCGATCCCCCGCCCTCTTTGGCACTTTTTTTCGCCCCCGTCGGCTTGTTCTCTTCCGCGGCGAAACGGTCTTTTTTCTCTTTACGGACACTCAGAGTCTGCTGTTCGGGTGTCTGAGCGATTGCCCGTAAATTCTGGTCGGCCGCTTTGGTGTAACGGAGACTCAACGATTTCAACAGCGCCTCCCGCGCTTCGCCAAACTCCTGAAGCCGTATATGGCAATTGCCCATATTGTAAAAGATATTGGCTTTAAACGCGGCGCGGTCGGTTCGGATGGAGTGATACAGCATCAGCGCTTCCTGGTATTTTCCCGCTTTATACAGCGCATTGGCACGGTTATATCGCGCATAGATCGAATCGACTCGGGCATATAGCTCGGCAGAGCGTTCAAAAGAGCCCTGATCGTAATTGCTCTTTGCAAAATAGAGATTGGCAAAATCGATCATTCCTCCCTGAGACGATACCCCTGCCAATGCCATCAGCCAAATGATCCGCGTGCGGATTTTCGATCCTAGCGTAGTGAATACACTGATAAAAACCGCCAATGCCAACCCCAGCGGAAGATAAAACCACTCCTGATAACGCATCAGCGATGTACTTCCCGTAAAATCCTCATTTCTTCGTTCATTGATAAGATCAAGAACCGCTGCGGTATCCGTCCCCCGGATCATTTTGCCTTGATGTACGATCTCTTCGATCGCATCGTTACGGGCACTGAGCACGATATGTCCCGCGTCGTCTTTCAACACGCCTCCCTCTTCCGTTCCCGGTAGAGTACTCCCTTCCCGTGATGCCAGCATCACTACACTCAGCGATAAATCATTGGCACGGACAAACTCCTCTTCGTTGGCATACGAGCTTTCATCGCCTCCGTCGGTGAGTAAAATGACGACGGGATGAGCGGCATGAGACATTTTGCGCGCCAGTTCCAACGCACTCATGATATTGGTCCCTTTGGTCATGATCTGCGATTCATCCAATCCGTTAAAAAGGTGCTCCAGCAACTCCTTGTCTTTCGTAAGAGGGGAAAGAACGATCGCATTGGTGGTAAATCCGATCACGCCGAAACGGTCGATCTGATCTCTACGGACGATCTCGGTCAGTATCCGCTTCGCCGCTTCCAGACGGCTGGGGACGATATCCGTCGCCCGCATCGAATACGACAAGTCCACCGCCAAAACCACATCCGAGCCCTTTTGTTCCACATTCATCGGCTTTTGGACGACTACCGGACGGGCCAGTGCCAAGATCAGAAGTGCGATCGTCGCCAAAAGCCCTTGTTGCAGCTGCCATTCTCTTCTCCTTGCGATCCACACATACACAATAACACCGAGATACGCCAAAAACCAAAGAGGCGAGAGAAAACTCATACAGCGATCCTTCTGCGCCACATCAGCCATGTAACGATCAACAACGCACCGGCAGTAAACCACTGATAATAGTGTTCGAAAAAAGTATGCTGCTCACTTTTGATAGAAGATTTCTCAAGCGTATCGATCTGTGCATATACCGCTTTGAGTTCCTCTTCATTGGTTGCAGCGAAAAACCGTCCGCCACCCTCTTCCGCCAGCTTTTTTAGGAGAGCATTGTCAAACTCTCCGGGTTTACCGATTCCGATCGTATAGAGCTTTATCCCCTCTTTTCGAACTTGTTCCATCGCCTCTTTCGGCGAAATCGAACCGCTGTTATGCTCCCCGTCGGTAAGAAGGATAATCACTTTAGAACGGGCTTTAGAATCGCGCAGGGCATGTACGCTCATCGCGATCCCCTCTCCGATCGCCGTGTTTTGTCCCGCCATTCCCTGAGAAAGGTATCCGATCATTTCGACGATAATCTCTTTTTCATACGTTACCGGTGACGCAATAAAAGCGAAATCGCCAAACATCACGACACCCACGTTATCTTCGATCCGTTTCATTACAAAATCGCCGGCGATCTTCTGAACGATCTCAAACCGGCTTTTACGGCCGTTATCATCGTTCCCGAATCCCGATGCGTTCATCGACCCGCTTCCGTCGATGGAGAGGACGATATCGATCCCGTTTCGGTTTTTCGGATCGGAATAATCGACACTGACCAGTGTCGCCAATCCCCCGACCATCAGAATGACCGCTAGGTTCTTCAGCATCCATTCGAGATTTTGCCATCGCCCTATATTCCCGAAAAAAGAGAGATGGGGAAAATAGCGCGGATGAACGATCACCTTGCACCGATACAGGCAATACAGCAGTGGCGGCAGTGCTAAAAATGCCCACGGAAAATCAAACGACCATACATTCATACGGAAATTATAACCTTTTTATCGGCAGGTCATATCCGCATCGAAAATCGCTTCTTCTTTTTGGGCATACGCACATTGTGAACGGCTCATGATAGTATCCGAGAAAAAGGTCTGCCATAAGATCGCCCCTTTAAGTGTCGTGCTGTAAAGATCGGTTCGGACAAATTTCGCATCCCCCAATTCGGCATCGGTAAAATCGGTTTGTACCAAGACGGCATCGGTAAAATCGGCTTTCCAGCTTTTCGTTCCCCGCATATCGGCGAAACTCAAGTCGCTATGGTCGAGATGGACCCCTTTAAAATTGCCCCCGTGTGCATGAAGTCGGGTAAGATTGGAATGGCTCATCGTCCCTTTCCAGAAAATCGCCCCTTCCGCATTCGCGTCACTGAGATTGCATCCGCTAAAATCGGCCATTTCAAATACGCTGCCGCTTAAATCGGCACCGCTGAGATCGCTGTCGTGGAAATCGGCACCGCTGAAATCGTTATCGCGTAAATTTGCTCCGCGCAGATCGCATCCGATGCACTCTTTTTCTTCCAACGCCTTTTTAAGATGCGACGGATCGTATGCAAACAGCGATAGCGATCCGATCATGGCGGTTACTATAACTTTTATTATCATTCCCTTTCCCGTATCCGATGAAGTTCTTGTAAAAACGGCTCTGATCGTTTGCCTCCGACGATCGTCTCTTTCTTGTTCCCCTCTTTATCGATAAAAAACATAGTCGGGATACCGAAGAAGTCATACCCCTTAGGCAGCGGATCTTTTCGGACGTTTTTTTCGATCACGATAAAATTCTGACGCATATATGCGCCCACATTTTTATCCGGAAATACTTTGTGTTTCATATAGGCACATTCCGGACAATCATCTGTCGTATAGATCATAAGAACCATTTTAGACTCTGATCCCATAGACGCAACCGCCGCTTTAAACTGACTGTCGTTTTGAATCGTCCCCGCATACAGATGCGATGCCAGTATGGCGATCATCGATAATAATGTTCGTATCATGATAACTCCCGCTCTTCAATTCATCACTATAATATCATTTTTTAGCCCTTATACCTTGTTTATAGTATCTTACTTTTCTTTTCAGCGTCTAAAAGAGGATATTTACTAAAAAACTATTGACAAAAAAGGTTCTAACCGCTATAATTCCCGTCCATAAATTGTGCTGGAACAGTTTATTGTTGTTTACGTCTCGTTAGCTCAGCCGGTAGAGCATCTCACTTTTAATGAGGGGGTCGATGGTTCGAATCCATCACGGGACACCACTTATCAGCCACTTACGTGGCCCCATCATCTAATGGTTAGGATTCCAGATTTTCATTCTGGCCATAGGGGTTCGAATCCCCTTGGGGTCACCACTTTAAACTCCCTAAAATATGTACTTTCAATCACTTTAAGTTTTATCGGGTGACCATTTAGGTGACCACTTTTTGCCTTAAGTTTTCTCAACCAACTTGATTTCTTTCAATAATTCTATTCACTTCAACAGCCTTATAAAAGAGTTTTCCGCCAAATTTATAATAGGGAATCTCCCCATTCATTCGCATTTTTGCCAAAGTTGATTTATTAAAATCAAACAGAGTAATTAACTCACTCTCTGTAATGAACTCCTTTTCGGGTTGTATCAGTGTCTTTAACTGCTCCATGATTTTGTTTTGAAATGCTATCAAGTCGCTTTTGGTAATCAGATCTATTGTTGCCATAGTTCTAACTCCTTTTGCCCTACTCTTCTGTTATGAATCTCTTCATTGACCATCTGAATATGTTTAACGATCAGTCCGATGTCTTGATCTTTTTGGGCTAACTCTTGATGCAGTGCTTTAGTGAGCAGTTCACTAAGTTGTTTCAGTTGCATATCACTTGTATGTTCCAAACTCTTCGGCAGTGTCGGAACAGCTATAAAGTTACGGGTAAGCAGATAGTTGCGTTCATCCGTTTGAAGCACTACGGGAATAAATGGTTTGAGCGCTTGTTTTGCTTCTTTGGTAAGCCACAGACGGCTTTCGTGCAATACTTCTCTTACTTCGTCTTGATTGACTGTAATGGCGTGTTGTTCGTATTTACCGACCAATGCACGGAAGTCCTCAATAAAGTCGTTAGACGTAAGCTCTTTTGGAGCATAAACAACACGTTCCAAAGGGATAGTGTTTTGCTCTATTGCGTTGAACGCATAAGACGAATCGAGATATTCCCACAGCGGATGAGTACGTGCTTTATAGAGGCGGTTAGCTTCCAAGTCTTTTTCACTGATCGTGGAGATATCAACCAAACGCACTTGTTCCATACACTTATGAAAGAGTGTTTGAACATTACTCAGCAGATCATCGAGCGTACTGATTTTATACTGTTTGAGAAAGTCACGGTGACATTCGATTTCAAAGTTCCATAGAGGGTCTTTCATCTTGATACCGTACTGTTCAAAGTAGAGTTTCATGTAATAGAACTTCTCTGAGGTTTTATCGAGTTCGATTAACTTGTCATAGATTCGAAAACGTGAGGGAGGCTTGCCGATGTAAAGCGTTTCGTATCGGTTTTTAGTTCCAATCACACGGCTAAACTTTCGTTTACGGGTTGCGATCTGTTCAGGTTGAATAACACTGCCCAAATCAAACTGGCAAAAGATATTGAGATCAACACGGGTGACGAAGTAGAACGGTTCGGTTATCTCTTTGAGTATGCACGTATTGATGTAATCGACAAGGAATGTCAATCCCAAAGCATAGATGCCCAAGCCTTGAAGCTGTACCCGAATATCTTGAACTCCGCGGTTCGTGTTTGGGTCTTTGAATCCGACACGAAATGCACCCGCAACGTCACTGAAGAAGTAAAAGCCCTGCTCTTTGCCCAGATAGACAAACTCAATATCAGAGATGATGATTTTTAAAGAGCCTTTGGGAATAAACCCGCCGTTTGTCTCTTTGGCTTGTTCAACAACAGAGAAAATCGAATAGTGATAGAACGATTCATAAGCACTATTGGATTGAATGAAATAATAAAGTGAATCGATTCCCGAAGCGGTCGGGAAATTGTAAGCCTCGACAGAGGCAACGCCGTTTAACGCTTCTTGCTCCGTTCCTAATGGAGCATTAACAGAAGTAATCATTTTTAACCCTTTACAGGGTTCCTAAAGCCGCGTATATTTACCTATTTTTTGTTTCTAAGGGGGTATTACTATATACCCCCATTTCATCCTAATACTTCGATTGCTTTTTGATCTTTCCACAACTGATTAACTCGTTGTTTCCCCCACGCTAAAGCGTGGTGGTCTTTCAAAGGCAAACGCCGCCTTTCCGCTTTGCGGCGGCATAGCCGCAAAGCACGCGGTATAGGGCGGCGAGCATTGGAAATAGACAATAGGTAATTTATCTGGTTCTTTATCTGTGTGCTTAGTTTATGTAAGGGTGCTTATGCGGCTTCTGTGCGGCTCTATTTATGTACGTACGCTCTACGCTTCTCTCAGACTCGAATTAATCGAGAACCTCCACGTTTTTTTCGCTTTTTCTATTGTTTCTGCCTAGGTGTTGCCTACTTGCGTTTCTTTTTGTTATTGCGTTCTTTGACCTTAAATGCGGTTCATTGGAACCAAAATTTTAATGTACCCTTTTGATCGGGTCAAGAAAAGTTTAGCGGGTTTGAAAAAGAGTGTCAAGATTAAATCTAAAATATGTTGTAGATCGGCTGGAAAAATCCTTGGATATATAAAGGCACATTTTTTGTTCCAAATGTCTATAGGATATCTGGGAATTCAGGATTTTGGATTGTTGAACACTTTGTGGAACACGAAAAGCTCGTAGCTACAATCTGTGTTCCAAAAGTAAGACGTTATGGCTTTTTTTCTTCAAACAGGTCAAAAAATTTTAAATAAAGTCGTTAGAGGCAAGTTCTTTTGAAGCATAAATAACCCGTTCTAAAGGGATAGTATTTTGCTTCACAACGTTGAACGTATAAGATGAATCGAGATATTCCCATGGCGGATGGGTTTGCGCTTTATAGAGACGGTTAGCTACCTAGTCTTTTTCACTGATCGTTGAGATATCGACTAAGCGCACTTGCTCCATACACTTATGAAAGATGTTTGAACATTGGCGAGTAAGATCATCAAGTGTACTGATTTTTTACTGTTTGAGAAAGTCACGGTGGCACTCAATTTCAAAGTTCCATAGAGGGTCTTTCATCTTGTTATCGGGTCAGGAAAAGTTTAGTGGGTTTGAAAGTCAATTGTAATACTATAATTTTACCTATCTTGTTTTGTATTTATAAATTAACTATAACTTGATTACGCCCGTTGTTTTTTGCATTGTAAAGTGCTATATCTGCCCTTTTAATTGTTTGTTGCACACTTTCATTCTCAACATGTAATGTTCCTCCAAAACTACATGTCAGCTTATCAACGTATTTAAAAGATTTATTTGATACTGATGTTCGTAGATGCTCAGCAAATTTTTCAATATTGTTAAGATTATCAGTTGGAAAAATCAATAAAAACTCTTCACCACCCCAGCGGATCAAATAGTCATCCTTTCTAACTAATGACTGAATTAGGGCACTTAATTCTATCAAAACACTGTCTCCGACATCATGCCCATATTGATCATTTACGGTTTTAAAATGATCGATATCAAATATAATAAAGCCGGTGCTCTTATGATCAAGATTATTTTGATTAATCAAAGTAATAATATTAATGTCAAAATAAGTTCTATTATACATCCCAGTGAGCTGATCATGTAATGCCTGTTTTTCTAGTTCCAACTTTTCAATAAAGTTATCGCTAATATCTGTAAAGTTGACTACATAGGTTTTAGAATCAAACTGATTTATGGAGACAACAAATGCATGGGACTTTAAATAGTGATCAAGCATCGATACAATTCGGTTACGCCCAGACACATGCAACATGCTCTCAATCCAATGTTTCTCATTGTTGGTGACTTTGCCAAGATGAAAAAAAATATCGTCTCTAACAAAACAGTCACAAATACAAGCATGATCTTTGTGAAACGCTTCGATAGTGTCATAACCAAAAAACTCAAAAAATCTTTTATTGGCAAATTGTAATTCGTATCCGTCCGTTAATATCACAATACTGTGCTGAAGATCAACAAATTTTTGCAATTTTTCAAACATCTGAACTTTTTTTACTCTTATGTAAAGTAGTAATAAAGTTATTGATAATGCAGTAAGCAAGGAGATAATAGAGACTGCTGAAAAAAATGCTAAAGGATATGATTTCCATATAGGTATAGGTTTGTTAATAACATATGCATTTTGTGGAATTGTGGATGTACTGATTCCGTATCGATTCAATGCACTATAGTCGATTATCATTTGAGTCGTATGGTAATAATTTCCAAATGCTCCGTTTTGGTGGTAGTCGAGCAAAGCTCTAACAAGTTCTTTAGCCGTTTTAGAAGCATCAATCATACGCCCACCAATAGTGCCAGATCCAAGCAGAGAACTATAAAAACTATAAACTGGAACAGGGGAAACTTTCACAATACGTTCGAGCACTTCTTTAGGAACACACTTCTTGCCTGTATTATCATCATGAACTCGAGTATAAAATATAATACTATTTTTTCCTACACTTTGGACTTTCTTTTCCAAGTCAGGGAGGGAAAAGTCTGTCCAACGGGTAATCGGAAGTGATGTTGTCTGTTTCAGAATTTCCATCAGACGATTGCCAAGTTCAGGATGTCTGTCGACGACATATACATGTGTAGCGTTAGGGTTTTGATCCAAAGCTAATTGAATAGTCTCGGATATACTTCTATTGACATTTACCTGAAGCGTTAAGGTTGCATTGTAATCAGGAACATCTTTTGTGTCTGCATAGCAAACGACAGGTATACCAGGAAATAGTTCTGGAAAGTATTTTAAAAAGAGTGCAGATGCAACATCGGATTCGATGATAATTCCATCAATCTGAACACTGCCGTATTTTCTGCTGAGATATTCGACCCAGTATTTTTCTGGCATCTGTTTTTGAAGGCGATTGGCATCCATACTTTCATAAAAAAAGTTGATCGTTGGAGTAAATTCGTTTTGTCCTTCTTCCAAACCATGACGAAACTCTTTTTCCCATGGTAACTCGTCATTGTAAGAAAGCAATACAAGAAAATTATATTTTTGATGTGTTGATGCATAAACATCAGTTAAGCAGATAAGAAATAGGAATATAATTCTTAAATTCCTTAGGCTTTGATTAATTTTACGTTTATTCACTTCAACTATTCCATATTATTTAGACTTGATTAATAATATAACAAAACATATAAAAAATTTCTTGCACCTCACCACTCGACTCTCTCCGTTTAAGTAATAAAATATTGCTTCACAGTATGGGTGTCAGTCAGTAGAACCTAGCAATGTATAACATTGACACCTTAGTTTAACAATCCTGAAGCAGCCAAATTTCTCATCCAACGAAATCTAAATCGATTCTAGTATTTTTGTTAAGTGTCATTATATTGCCACAAACAGAAGTTAAAATAAGTGAAGATTGTGCAAAAGAGACATTGGAAACTTCGCTTTTAGTAAGGTTTATTCATAACTTGTGGTCTTCCTGAAGCATATGGGTAACTAAGACATCTATAACAATAAAGTCGATAACTTTTCTGATCTCAGTTTCATCGTGGATAATTTTTTCACCCAAATGAGTACTTTCGTGAACATTTGCCTCAAACTAAAATCACTGTTCTAACAGTAAGCCCTTCCACCACTTTTTAAACTTCGATTGAAGTATGGTTTTGAATTTTTGCTTCAAGTGAAGAAAGTTCTGTTTCCAGATATGCGTGCTGAGCTTGTTTCTTGGC
Source organism: uncultured Sulfuricurvum sp. (assembly GCF_937936435.1). GTDB lineage: Bacteria > Campylobacterota > Campylobacteria > Campylobacterales > Sulfurimonadaceae > Sulfuricurvum. The sequence goes on from NZ_CALDDG010000011.1 coordinate 26,506, forward strand.
CAATGTACTTTTTGAAACCGAATCATCTTTGCTCTTTAATGCCTCAATTTCGTGCTCTACATTTTCAATTTTTTGTTCAACATTCTGAATTTCTAGTTCTGTTGCGTCATCTGATGCTGTTGAACTTTGAGAATCCTTAGTTGATGAAGTTTCCGATGTTGAAGCAGTTGACTTTTGAGAATCTTGAGTGGTTGCAGTTTCTGATGTTGATGTATAGGAGCTAGTTGAACTGGTTGCTTTATTGGTTGTACTGCTATTTTTGCTTGTAGAACTTGTATTGGTAGTCGTTTTAATGGCATTGGCTGTCTTACTTGTTGTAGCAATTGTAAAAAGCAACTTGTTAGCCGTTTGCATTGTTTTATATAAAGTTTCTTCTGCCATAGAAGCAATCTCTGTTGACATCATTCTCTCCTCATTTTACAAGTCATAAATGAGCTTTCATTAAAGCCATATACCCTTTTGATGATAGGCGAGCATATCTTTCTCACCTAACTAACATAATAAAATCAAAAGAGTAACTTTTTAGTAACAATGCTGCAGAGCATTTATTTTAATGATATTTAGGAATGACCCTAGTTTTTCAGACAGCATCAGTACAGTTCATAAACCTGTTCTTTTTGGAACTTTTACTTCAAACTAAAATCACTGTTTCAACAGTAAGAAGTATTGGAGAAATTCCAGGTTTTATAAAGTTTACTACTCTTTGCTGATACAGACTTGATTTCTTCCAGAGTTTTTAGCATCATAAACAGCTTGGTCCGCACGTTCACAAAATTGTTCAAACGATTCGTCTTTTTTGAGTTCTGCGACGCCAAAACTACAGGTAATTTGATTAATGGGCTGTACTTTCAATTCCATTATAATTTTTCGCAAATTATCAGCCAGTTGTGCAGCTTTAGACTCATCAGTCTCAACTGTAAGAATAACAAACTCTTCACCACCCCATCGTGCGAATAGATCACTTTGACGTATATGTGATTTGATTGAGTGGGCAAATGCCTGTAGAACTTCATCACCAATACTGTGACCATAGTTGTCGTTGATAGATTTAAATTTATCAATATCGCAAAATATTAGTGACAGAGGTGTTTCGTAACGGCGGCTTCTTGCCACTTCTTTATTGACTAAAGTCATGAAACTACGTCGATTCATAATGCCAGTTAAGACATCTATAGAAGCCAGTTCATCTTTTTGTTTAATTATCTTGTCAGTGTAATCAAGCAAATGGTTAATGGAAAAACCTAGCTGCCCAAATTCATCATTTGATTTTGTTTTGATTCTAATCCCAAAATCCTCAGTCTGTTCTACTTTGTGCAACGAATAAATAAGAATGGATAGTGCTTGCAACATTCTTGATACGGTCAAAATAGTCAATAAAGAAATAATAATAAATACAGCAATAGCTGATAGAGAATAAATAAAAAGATCTCTTTCATTTTTTGATATTGTATTTTTAGAGTATTCCTGTACTTGATTCAATAGATCTTTTTCTACTTCAAACATTGTATCTATCACGAGTGTTGATTCACTCCACCATTGCACAGTTGTACTATTACGAGAAACATTCTCTTTTTTTAGAATTGATTGAATCTGGTTATTGACAGAATAAAAAACATCAGTTTCTATTCTATTTTTAAGGTTATTAAAATCCGAATCGCTTTGGTCTAACTGAAAAGTTTTATATCTACTCTCAAAACCAAAGTAGCGTTGACTTATATCTAATGACTCACTGGTTGTCAGACTTCCTTTTTGATAATACCTTGATATAGTTGCCCGTAACAGCCCTAGGTCTTCCCTTGCATATGCTAGATTACATATAGAATCAAGTTTATGCGTAATCTCTTTTGCATGATCTAAACTTCCTACAGAAATATGAATTTGATCAAGCACCTGCTCTATTTTTTCTGTATAAAATTGCTTGACAATATCCCATGAAGCTGTACCGGTGTCAATTTTTTGACGTATTTCTTGTAACTCTTTTTCAAAAGTTGCAAGTTTCTTTTTATCATTTGCATCAATAAAATCAATGAGATCTTTTAATCGTGAATCAGTGATCTGACGTTGTTTGAGTAATTTATTACGAATATCCACATCATTCTTTGCTAAATTCGCAGCGCTGAGCCCTCGCTCTTGTTGCAGAGAATGTACGATTTGTGACAAATGGGCTGTTTTATTTATGACTTCTAAAGATTTTTGAGCATTGATCAAATTACCTTCTACATTCTCATACTCTTTAAAGATAGCCAGCCCCAAAAATATTAAAGCAAAAGTAGAAAGTACAATAATTCTAAAACGGATTGATTTCATTAAAGTTCCAACTGAGATTTTTGAAGAATTATAACTAACATAGTAGGTATAAACCTAGATATCTATAAATACAAGACATGGATACATAATATCCATTCAATTCAGCTTTCAATAATCTGTAGTTTTGGAAAAAAATTAAGCTAATAAACTTTTAGATACTTCCTGCACCTTATTACTCGCTTCTTTCCTTTGAAGCGAAAGATACTGTTTAACGGTATGGGTATCGGTATGTCCGAGCAATGCCGAGAGGTGAATGGCATCTACCCCTTGGGATGATAGAGCCGATACCGCTAAGTTACGCATCCAGTGAAAGCCGAACTCTTCGATTCCCGTATCTTTACGGATAGCGTAGATATGATCTCGGATTTCGGTGTATTGTCCCCCTCTTGGGGATTTAAACACTAAGCCCTCTTTTTTCTCGTATTTGGCAATCTCTTCTAAAGCGGTTTTGATCTCTTCGGGTAGGCTGAATTCAAGATCAACTCCGACTTTGCTTTCCTCTTTGGGGATGATGAATGTATTGTGTTTGAGATCGACATTGTCCCATGTAAGAGATAGCACTTCATTACGTCGACGTCCATAGAATCCAAAGAGTAGTATAGCTCTCATGATTGGATTGTCTTGATAGACGCTCATAATACTCTTATGGACTTTTTTATATTTATCAACAGCGTTATGGATTACTCTCTTTTCTTCCACCAGTTTACGGGTGACACGGTGAGATTTTTTGATCGGGGATACTTGGATCGATTCGTCTTCGAGTGCGAGTTCAAATAAGGGATGCAATACTTCGGTCACCATCTTTTGCGAACGCTTGGAGAGGTGGGAGACATTCGAAGCGATTGTTGTAATATCAGAGGATTTAACTTCGGCTATCGGTTTGTTTCCGATTATCTCTTTGATGTGTTTATTAAAGAAGCCTTTGAGTTTGTATTGGTGATCTGCCGACCAGTTATTACGCTTAATATGGATCAGACGTTCCAGGTAATCATCGATACTCATATCGGGACTGGCGGTTGTGCTTTTGGGGAGTGTTTTAGTCTCTTCGGCAATGAACCGCTTTAGGGCGAATTCGGCAAGTTCGATATTCTTTCCCCGTGTCGTGCCGTTGACGGTGATGGTCTTGCGGTAGCGTTTACCGTTTATACGCAGATCGAAGAGGAATTTGTTATCATCGCTCTTATGGATTTTCAGAGAAGGGATTTCATTCCCTTTATGTGTCACTTGCAGATAGTCGGAAAAGTTAATAGCCATACAGTCCCCCCGTGGTGACCTATTGGGTGACCACTTTTTAGATACTGCATAGTATCGATATAGATTTAAGAACTCTATTAAGCCCCTATATTACGAGAAAAGAATTATAAGGAAACGATAGAAAAGCGTTTTTTTCAGGTTCGAATCCCCTTGGGGTCACCACTTACAACTTCCAAAATTTCCTTTTTTTTATCGAATTTTATACAGAAGCCATTCTAATCCTCTTTTTTAAATTTTTTATTTGTTACTGACTTGTTACTCTTGTTATGATTTTGACTGCCTCACAAAAGGTATTTTTGCTTTATCGCACCATGAATAACATTCATGATTATATTTTAGGCAATTAATCGGAAATAAAACGTCCAAACAGACTTTTATTGCCACAAAAACAAACAATAACAGGAAATTTAATAATTCTATAATATTCGTTGCTCTAATATGACTGTAACCATATAACCGCACAAAAGGCTAGCCATGAATAACCTCACGATCAAAGCAAAGCTTTTCATCATACCAATGACGTTGATAGTTGTATTTTTAGCAACATATCTGATCTATTTAAATGCCAACAAATCGGCAGAAGAGGCACTAGACCGTGCTGCAGATGCAAAAGAGATTCAAAACGAGTTTTTGCAAACCCGCATTACCGTTTATCAATTTCTCAAAAACCCGAATAATGAAACCTTGGATAAAGTTCATGTCGGTCTTGAAAGCAACAAACAAAAGATTGTCGACTTGAAAGAAAAACTCTCCCTCGAAGCTAACCGAAAAAAATGTGACGTTGCAATCGCATACGTCGATCAGTACCGTGTCGATTTCGACGGAAAGCACCCGTTATTATCAAGACCGATGTTGTCGATCGTAATAAAATCGATTTAAGCAGTCTTGTTGCTACGGGAGGAAAGCTTGCAGAAACGCTTGAAACCATTGTAGGCAGTGCCGTAGAACTGAGTAAAAATAAATCCGAATCGGTCGGTACCTATTTGGCTATCTGTTTCATCTTCGCGCTTGCGTTTGTTTTTGCAGTCAGTTTTTTCGTCATGAAAGAGATTCAAGGTTCGATCCATTTACTAGCGACCAAAATCAAAAATTTCGTCGATACAAAAGATTTGAAAATCCGTCTCGAATATGCCAAAAAAGATGAGATTAAGGTCATTATCGACAGTTTCAATACACTCTTGGAAACGCTTGAGCATACAATCAAAGAGGCGAAATATGCCGCAGACGAAAATGCGTCCGTATCAAGCGAACTGAGCGCCACCAGTCTTCAAATCGGCAAAAATGCCGAAGCGAGTATGAGTATCGTACAAAACACGATTGATGAGATCACGGAGATCAAAAGTTTTATCGAATCCACTGCCGCAATTTCCGAAGAGACCAAAAACGGGATTAAAGTCGCAGGTGATCGTCTCAACGAGATGCTCAAAGACATTCAAGCGCTTAAAGACGACGTCGGAACGGCAAGCGAATCGGAAACGGCACTTGCCGCCAAACTCGAAGAGATGAGTACCGAAGCGGCACAAGTAAAACTGATTTTGGTCGTCATCAGCGATATTGCCGATCAAACCAACCTTCTAGCGCTCAACGCGGCGATCGAAGCGGCACGCGCAGGAGAACACGGACGCGGTTTTGCCGTAGTCGCGGATGAGGTACGTAAGTTGGCGGAACGGACACAAAAAAGCCTAACGGAAATCAATGCCACGATCAACGTCATCGTCCAATCGATCAACGACTCCTCTGAACAGATGGGACACAATGCTAAAAACATCGAACGTCTCGTCGGTATTTCCGAAAGTGTGGAACATGTAGTCGTCGATACCGTCAATGCGATGAACCAATCCATCATTAATGTCGCCAGCAATGCCGATAATTCGGTTAAAATTGCCGAAGATTCCGTAAAAATCGTCAATTCCGTCTCGAAAATCAATGATTTGACCGCCAGTAATGCCCGCAGCGTCGAAGAGATCGCCAGTGCGGCAGAACATCTTTACGGTCTTACCGACAGTCTTAAAAACAAACTCGGACAATTTAAATCTTAACCCTTTAACTTTTCACAGCCTCTGCAACCGCTTGATGGCGGTTGTAAAAATTCTTCCTGTTCGTTATACTTTTCGAAAAGGTTGTGTATGAGTTTTGAATCCGATAAGTCGATTACTTTTCTGATCGCAAAAGCGCGAAATGCTCTTAAAAACGAATTTGAAAGAGAACTCAAACCCTACGGAATTTCCTATGCGCACCGCGTCATACTGATCCGACTTTGCGAACAAGATGCCCTCACCCAAAAAGAATTGGCGCAAGACACCTATTTTGAACAATCCAATCTCACTTTGATGCTCGATAAAATGGAACACAAAGGACTTGTCACCCGTACCCAAAAAGAGAATGACCGACGTGCCTATCTGGTAAAGGTAACTCCGAAAGGGAGAGAGCTGATAGAGAATCTCTCCTCTCTAGGAGAGGCCATCATCGATAACGCGTTGAGAGGGATTGACGAAGAACACAGACAAATACTCGCCGCGTTACTCGAACGCATATACGCAAATTTGAAAGAGCCGCGATAATCATTCGATTACGGCGACAGGCTCTCCGAAATAGTATCCTTGCGAGTAATTTACTCCAAGTTCTCTTACTTTTTCAAAAACGTTTCTGGAATGGACAAATTCGGCAACCGTCTGAATATTCATACTTTTCGCAAATGTAACGATCGTTTTCGTAATCATCTGGGCATTCACGTCACTATCGATATTTTTGATCATTGAACCGTCAATCTTGATATAGTCAACTTTCAACTTCATCAAATACTCAAAATTGGAATAACCGGTTCCAAAATCGTCGATCGAGATTTTTGCTCCGTAGATTTTGACGTTGTCGATAAACTCCAAAACCTGATCAAAGTTTTCAATCCCTTCCGATTCGATGATCTCAAAAACGATTTTCGGGCCGATGCCACTCTCTTTTAGCCTTTTTAAAATAAATCCGCTGGTCTCTTTATTGATAATATCCTCGACGGAAATATTGATCGAGACGATGTAGGGGAGATTCTCAAACCGTTTGAATGTTTTATCGATAATGATCTTGGTCAATTGATGGTAAAGTTTATTTTTTTTGGCAAGCTCTAAAAAATGGATCGGAGCGATAAACAGACCGTTGTGATCGATCATCCGCATCAATGCTTCGTATTTCACTATCTGTTCGGTTTGTGTCTCTACGATCGGTTGAAAAAGAGGGACGATTCTATCTTCGTCGATGGCTTTTTTGAGCCGTTTCGTCCAATCGAAGTTTTTCTCATACTCTTTCGCCATTGCCATCGATTCATCGTAAATCAGAAAATTCTTTTTGCTCTTTTTCGCCAGTTTCAAAGCGATATCCGCGTTAGTCAGCAAGAGTTCGGAACCATACGATATCCCTATCGTCGCACTCAGGCTCACTTCGCTCGTATCGCTGATCGTGAAACTTTTCTGCGTAATTTTTTCACTCACCATCGATGCGAAAACTTTGAACTCGTTAAAACTCAATCCCATATGGCATACATGGGCGAATTCATCCGAATGGAGCCGATAAAGGCTGTTCGGATGCGGTACGATCTCTTGTAAAAATGCGGCAAATTCTTTGAGGATAAAATCTCCCGCCTGATCGCCGTACAGATCGTTGATCTCTTGAAAGCCGTCAATATTGACAATCATCAAAAAGACGTTTTCTCTCTCTTCCAGTCTTTCGGTCAGCCGTCTGCGATTTTCAAGACCGGTCAGCGCATCGTAATAAAACTGATGTTCGATAGAATCAAGCATCGAATTAAAAACCGCTTTGATCGAATCGATCTCTTCGATATTGTCGTTCACGTCAACCCGTTTCTTCATATCCTGTGAAAGGGTAATATTTTTGATCACATTCACAAAATCTTTGATCGGTTTGATCAGATATTGCTTAAGCTCAAAAAAGATTGCCAAATAGACCGTCAATGAAAAAATAACGATGAAAACAATAAAAAAGTTGATCATTTCGCTCAATGAAACTTTTAAATCTTCAATCGGGTAAGAGACGTCAATAACGCCGAGAACATCCCCTACATTGGCATTGACATGGCATTTTAGACAATTTTCTTTGGCACTTACCGGGTAATAGTATTCAATGAAATCGGAATTTGAGATATTCAACACCTCTTCGCCCCGTATCGCTTTTTGGACGGATAGGTTGGTCGTTCTCGCATCTTTATCTTTTTCGATTTCGCCAAAAAGGCGGGCAACGATTTCGCTTCGGTAAACATCCACTTTCATATTCGGATCAACCGTGTTTAAACGGCTAATAATTTCATTGAGATCGTCTTTATTCCATCCTCTCTGCATCGCCGAATACAGCGTTTCGAATACCAGTTTGCTGGTCTTCTTCGCATCTACGTGCGCCAGATTGGAAATCGAATCGCGTTTCATATACTCACCGTATATAAAAGCGAATACGAGAGTGACAATCATCGTAAAAAATATAATTTTAGCCGCTATTTTCGTATATGTCGTTTTCTGTGTCATTGCTGTGTCTGCCGTTAGTCCCTCTTCTGCGATACATTGCCTGATCACGTTATACGCAAAAGCGATATAAAGCGGATCAAACATTCAAAAAAACAAGAAAGAATTATTTACAACTCTAATACTATATATTATTCTATGATTATACTTAAATCACCTAAATTCTTGCTCGGGGAAAAGGGAATCCTCTGTTTAGCGACAGTCGATTTATTAATATTCCTTTGATATGATTGTTAATCATATCAACAGGAGGATTCCGTGAGATCGATTCTCTTCTCTTTTTTGACCATAGGATTCATCACCGGATGCAGCGCAACATGGAACGGCGTAAAAGAAGATACGGGACATGCCGTGGATTGGACCAAAGAACAGGTCAATCAGGGGGCATCCTACGTCAAAGAAAAAACGGAGTGATTTTTTTATGTGTTTTCTATTAACCGTTGCTTTCATCGTCGCAGCCCTCTCTTTTTATTCGCACGGTTTGATTCCCCACGCTCTCATCAGCGCTATTATTGCCGCGACAGCTCTTTTTTTTCTGATCCGGAAACTCATCACGAACGGACGGTGTATTTTCGGAAAAGATACAGACTGCCATTCCTCTTAAAGCTCTTTCGTGCAAAGAGTGTATTACAATCTCTTTCACCATTCGAGGAGAATTCCATGCCAACTTTTCTAGCAAGCTTTTTACTATGTGCATCCATCCTCTCGGCTCAAGAACCTCTGCAATGGGGGGAAAATGTTACCGGTGTCGTCACGACGTTCACTACCGGCAAAAAGGAAATCGCCCTCACTTTCGACGCCTGCGGAGGGAGTGCCAAAAGTTCCCAATACGATACCAAACTGATCGATTATTTAATCGAAAACCGTATCCCCGCGACCTTGTTCATCAACTCCCGATGGATACGCAGCAATCCCGAAATTTTTGAAAAATTGGCCTCCAATCCCCTTTTTGAAATCGCCAATCACGGCACTGCCCACCATCCCCTCTCCGTCAATGGCAAAAGTATTTATAATATACCCGGTACCTCTTCACCTAAAGAAGTCGCGGAAGAGATTAACGGCAACGGTGACCTCATCGAAAAACTGACCGGGAAACGTCCCCGTTTTTTCCGCTCGGGAACTGCATATTACGATGAACAGGCAGTAGAGATTGCCCATCATAACGGAGTGGAAATCGCAGGATTCAGCATTTTGGGAGATGCGGGAGCCACTTTCAGCGCATCAAAAGTGGCACAGCAGATTGAAAGTGCCAAAGCGGGAGATATCCTCATTTTTCATATGAACCATCCCGAAAGTGGCACAAGTGAAGGGATCAGCCAAGGTGTCGGCAAGCTCAGATCCGAAGGATTTGAATTTGTCCGTCTCAGCGATGTCAAAGAGCATCTGAACCGCCTCCCCTGAGTTATTTCAGATACGAACGCAAGACTCCCACCAGCTTCTCTAAATCTTCATTTCTCTGCTGAGCCGGTACATCGGCTCCGAGATGTTCGCGAATATAGCCTTCCATCACCTCATTCATCAATCCGTTCACGGCACCCCGGATCGCTGCGATCTGTTGCAAGACTGCCGAACACTCCTTTTCGTCATCAAGCGCTTTTTCCAGTGCTTCGGCCTGCCCTTTTATTCTCCGTACACGCGTCAATAACTGTTTCTTGGAATGGATCGTATGCGCCATAATGTTCTCTTTCTTTTAATCGTAATTAAGTATACTGGGGTATAGTATCATAAGTTTAATAAAGGACACACTTGAATGGACACTTCATCTACTGCTGAGTATCGGCATCACTCCCATATTTTCGATGAAGGAAATCCTTTAGCCGAAAAAAATACCCGTATCGCCGTTGCATTGACGGCATTTATGATGGTAGCTGAAATTTTCGGCGGTTGGATATACAACTCCATGGCTCTTCTCGCCGACGGCTGGCATATGGGGACACATGCACTGGCGTTGGGTCTCTCAGTCATGGCCTACGGCGCCGCCCGAAAATATGCCGGAGATAACCGTTTTGCTTTCGGTACCTGGAAAATAGAGGTTTTAGGAGGATATACCAGCGCTATTTTTCTCGTTGCCGTAGCGGCGCTGATGTTGTTTGAATCGGCGCAACGGCTCATCGCTCCGACTCCGATCCGTTATGACGAAGCGATCATTATCGCCATCATCGGTTTGAGTGTCAATCTGATATGCGCATGGCTGCTTAAAGAAGGGCATTCGCACGATCACCATCACCATAACCACGGACATGAGCATCACCATCATGCACATCATCACGATCTTAATCTCCGTTCCGCTTATATGCACGTCATCGCCGATGCCGCAACGTCGGTTCTGGCGATTTTCGCACTGATTTGCGGCAAGATATGGGGAGCGGCATGGCTTGATCCGATGATGGGGATCGTCGGTGCAGGATTGGTCGGAATATGGGCGTATGGTTTATTACGCGATACCGGACGCATTTTATTGGATGCGGAGATGGATGCCCCTGTCGTCGCTGAAATATATGAAGTGATCGAAGCCAGCCCGGTCCCTGCGACAATCACCGATTTGCACGTCTGGCGCGTCGGTAAAGGGAAGTATTCCTGTATCCTCTCCCTTCATACCGCCGAAGAAGTCGATCCCGATTTTTTCAAAGACCAGCTCCGCATCCACGAAGAGTTGGTCCATATTACCGTCGAAATCAACAAATAGCCCTAAGCCCTTTTATCAGATAGGCACGCTATGATTCGCCACTTTTTTTAGGACATGTATCATTATGGAAATGCTTCTCCTCCTCGCGGTTGCACTGGCGATGGATTCCGTCGCCGTCTCGATCGCCATCGGATCCAAATACAAAGAACTTCTGTTTTCAAAAACTCTTTTCGTTGCCGCCACATTCGGATTTTTTCAGGGAGCCATGCCGTTGGCGGGCTATTTCATCGGCATCAGCTTCGCCGAATACGTCCAGGCGTACGATCATTGGATCGCGTTTCTTCTCCTCGTCGGATTAGGAGGAAAAATGCTCTATGAAGCCTATAAGAACGAGTTCGATGACGAAGTCACCGATCTCTCTTCCAAAACCCTTCTCTCTTTGGCTATTGCTACAAGCATCGATGCCATGGCGGTCGGTGTCACATTCGCCTTTTTAAAAGACGATATCTACACCGCATCGGCCGTTATCGCTATCGTTACTGCGGCGCTTTGTCTGATTGCCGTGTTTATCGGGAAAAAGCTGGGTTCATTGTTGGAGAGCAAGGCGGAAATGCTCGGAGGAGTCATCCTCATCGCATTGGGAGTTAAAATACTCTCCGAGCATATGGGATGGTTTTAATCCCATCCGTCGCGTGCATGATTGTCGTGCTTTGATTTTTTATAGCGACGGGCGTTGATCTTTTTTTCCAGCTGATTTTGGGCGTAAAAGAGTTCTTCCTTAATCGTTTCGATATCGGTATCGCTTGCTCTGAAATCGAGAATCTTTTGTCCTAACGCCTCTAGCTCGGTGTATTCATCTTTATAAAGCTTGACCGCCTCGTTTTTCTCTAAAAATCGAAAATTCATGTCCACTTTCGCATCATATTGCTCTTTGGTCGGATTGTCGCTTTTAGCCAGATATGATAGTATGCCGCTGATAAACCTGCCCAATAACCGTATATACCGAAGGCGTTTTGAATTTTCTGCTTTAGATGTCCCCATATAACCTCGTGTTAGTTAATCGTCGATACAATACTACTATTATACCGATTCAAGGATGTATTTTATGCGCTTAGCCCTACTCTCATTACTCTTGACCTTAAGCACCTTGAGTGCCGACTACATTCGTCAACCGATCGATCAAAAACTGGTCGACTCAAAAATCAAAATCATCGATATCCGAACTCCGGGAGAATGGAAAATGACCGGACTGGTCAAAGGTTCTATTCCGATTATGTTTTTCGACGAACAGGGAAAATATAATATGGATCGTTTCTTGACTGAACTCAACAAAAATGTACAAAAGAATGAACGTTTCGCCGTGATTTGTAATAGCGGTAGCCGCTCACAAGTACTTGGAACTTATCTTGGAAAACAACTCGGATACAACGTCATCGATTTGGCGGGAGGAATCCAATACGCTATCGGCAAAAAAATAACACTTGAGCCTTACACACCGAAACCTTAATATCGTTTAGCCGATCTGCATCACTTATGCAGAAGCGGCTAACGCAAAAACTCCAGAAGTTCCAAATACTCTTTTTCGATTACACTGAGATTTTCCAACATCCGCATCTCATCGATACCGGTATTTTCGTTTAAAAACTCGCGACGCCATTGAATATTGTCTTGCAGTTCCGAAAGCCCTGTCGTCAGGTATTCGATCATCGATTCGATATCGCTCCCCCGAACAATCCCTTCCGTATCGGCTTTGTAAAATAAAAGCGCGTAATCTCCCGTTTCATGAGAAAACCGAAAATCTTCGGCAATATTATGAATGATCACCTTAATCCGTTCGTCTTTGATAACCCGTTTGGCCATAATCCGCCTCCGACCGAAAATTCTCCCTTATTCTAATCGCTTTTGGTATAGGAGTTGCTTAGGATATCTATCCAAATAGTAAAGACACTCCAATCGTGGAATCACTGAAACTTAAATCCAAACTTCTTTATCTTTTACTGCTGGTCGGATTTGGGCTTGTGGTTATCGGGCTCATCGGATATTTTAATATCCAAAACATCAAGCGTCATATGGATACCCTCTATTTCGGTTCGCTTATCCCTCTGAGCGAACTCAACGGAATCACCGATACCTATAACAACCGACTCGCTTCTACTATTTACCGCTGGAACGGGCATCTTGTAGATACCGATCAGGCACTTGGGGATATCGACCTTGCCCTCGAACGGATCGATCAACTCTGGGCCAGTTATCTTTCGCACGATAAACGTCCCGAAGAGATGGCTTATGTGGACTATACCGAATCGCAAATCGACTCGATGAAACGCTATTTCGAGCACGTCCGCTCTTTGATCGCTTCGCCGGATACGAACCATCCCATCTCTCTAACGACACTGGATGAAAATATCCAATCGATCCATAATACCGTTCACAGGCTAATTACCTATGAAAATGCCGCTGCCCGTTACGAACACTCTATCCTACTGGCAGGCTACCATAACGCACTCATTCAGCTCGTCCTTTTTTTAGGGGTGACATTGATTCTCGTCATGGGACTGGCGTGGAAAATTTTTACCCGTATCGAGCTGCAGCAACAGCAACTCATCGCTTCGACTGAAACCCTCAAACACCTCAATTTTAAACTCGAACAGGCATCCTATACCGATTCGCTCAGCGGACTGTACAACCGCCGTTATTTCAATATCGTTTACGAACGGGAGATCAAACGTGCCGCCCGCTCGAACAAACCTTTTGTCTTTATGATGCTCGACATCGATTTTTTCAAACAGTATAACGATACCTACGGTCATTTACAGGGGGATCAGGCCCTTCAAGCCGTCGCTAAAGTGCTCAAAAGCACCTTTCAGCGTCCGGGAGATTATCCGTTCCGCCTAGGAGGAGAGGAATTCGGCGTCATCATTACAGACTCCGAATGCAAAAATTCCCGCGCTATGGGCGAAAAAGTTCGTACAAACATTGAAAATTTAAAAATGGAACACAAGGGGAGCAAAGTAGCGCAGGTACTTACCGTCTCAATCGGCGGTATCTGCATCGTTCCGAACGCGGATATGGGAGATGATGCGCTTATCCATGCCGCCGATACGAATCTATATGCGGCAAAAGAGCGGGGGCGAAATCAGGTCGTTTTCGGTAATAGACTGTAACTTACTTCGGATTTTTGAACTTAAACCCCATCGATTCGAGGCTATCACGAACTTTAAGGGCAATATCACCTTGAAGCTCCATCCACCCCTCTTTGTAAGCACCGCCGCAGGCAAGCGATTTTTTCAGAGTTGACAGAGCTTTTTGGGCATCCTCTTCACTAAGGCTAAAAGAGCCCACCAACGTTACCGCTTTGCCTTTGCGTTTCTCTTTTCGAAAGACCAGACGATGCAGCGAAGGGGGAAGAAGTTCGATCGTCTTGGAGACTTTATCCTCTTCCAGACTCCAGCCCTCATCCCATGAGGCACCGAAATCCAATGAAATTTTCGTCCCTTTAGCCATTGACTTCTCCGCAGTATTCGAAACGTTTGACGCCGTTCGGCATCGTTTCGGTAAACATTTTCAACGGGCGAACCCATAATCCCCGTTCCCCGTACAAAGGGCGGTAAACAACGAGGCTCTCATTGGTTTCGGAATGTTTTGCCACACCGATAACTTCGTAGTGTTTCCCCTTGTAATGGCGGTAAAGGCCGTTCTTAACCACGACGTACCTTCTGTATCAACGCACTGATACCTTCGGATTGAAATACCCCGCGATTAGCCATCGTAAGGATAGGATTCGTACAGTATTTGTTATTATCGTATACAACGACGATTACCTCATCCCCTTCGCGTAAAAAATTCGTCTCGCCGAAGTGGGTATAGCGTGTCGCCCCGATACTGATAATCGCCTTTTGAGGCAATCCGGCCTCTTTGAGATAGGAACCGATCGCTTCGAGCGGACCGAAATCGGTTTGAGCATTGATCTGATTTTTAAGCCAGTCGGTCAGTTTCGTATAAAAATAGCTGTATCCCGGCAGTTCGACATCTTCGCCATACCGCATCAACATGCCGTCCCTCCGCAAAAAAGAGGCGATACGATACGTATCCATAATTCCCCCTTTGTCGAAAGTATCGATTGGAATCAATGTCGAAGAGAGCCCTTTGGAAGATTCACCCCAATTTTTTTTATGGCTGATCTTAGCGGCTCCCTCTTTACGCAAAGAACAGTCGTTATACGCACCGAAAAATCGGGGAGTGATCCGATTCACCTTTCCCAGTTCATCATACGCCAAATCGCAAATCAAAGCCACTTCGGGCTCAGGCTGAACGTTGCACTCCTCTTCGGGAAGAACGATCGTATCGGAACTGATCGGATACTTACCCAGCTGCCCTTCCCGTCCGGGAACATAAAACGGAAAGACCCCTTTGGGTCCGTTAGGGTCTTCCGTCAAAATCTGTTTAAAATCCTCTATTTCACCGGCTTGTTCGAGATGCAGAGCGAAGTTTCCGGCAACGCCGAAACCGACGTACTCTTTATAACGTTCCATTGGCCTTAGCCTCGGCGAACTCCTCGTACGTCCCTTTGAAATCGATATAGCTTCCGTCCGCATGCAATTCGATCACGCGCCCCGCGAATGCGTCGAGGAGTTCACGGTCATGACTGACACAAATAACGTTTCCGTCAAACTCAAACAACGCTTCACCCAGGGCGATAATCGCTTCGAGGTCGAGATGGTTGGTCGGTTCGTCCAGTACGAGGAAATTTCCCCCCTCCAACATCATTTTAGAGAGCATCATGCAGTGCTTTTCGCCCCCACTGATTTTCTCAATACTTTTTTCCTGTTGCTCACCGTTGAAAAGCATACGTCCCAAACAGTTGCGAATCTCAGAAATTTCCCGTTTCGGATCGAAAGCGCGGAGCCAGTCATACAGCGTCTCCGTCCCTTTGATACGGTCGGTCGTATCTTGCGGAAAATAGCTCGGTTCGATGGTTGCTCCCCATTTGACGCTTCCCGCACTCGGTTTAAGCTCTTCCATGATGATTTTCAGCAACGTCGATTTACCGACGCCGTTGGCACCGATTACGGCAATTTTTTCACCCGGAACGATTTTAAGATCGATATTTTTAAGCACTTCCAAACTGTCGTAGTTATGAGATACATCGATCACATCGAGGGCTTCATCCCCCATTTGGCGTTTGGCTTTAAACACGATGCTCGGATCACGACGGCTGGAAGGTTTGATATCGTCGATAACCAATTTATCCAATTGTTTTTGACGGGAAGTGGCCTGTTTCGCTTTTGACGCATTGGCCGAGAAACGGCGGACGAATGCTTCGAGCTGCTCTTTTTCTTTGAGTTTTTTATCGCGTTCCAACTGCGCCTGATTCGCCATAACGGTCGATGCAAGATACCAGTCGTCATAGTTTCCGGTAAATTCACGAATCTTTTGAAAATCGACGTCGAGGATATTTGTGACAACCGCATTAAGGAAGTGGCGGTCATGCGAAATAACGACCATTGTCCCCTCGTGACGCTGAAGCTCATGCTCCAGCCATCCGATCGTATCGATATCGAGGTTGTTGGTCGGTTCGTCTAGGAACAAAACATCCGGTTTCGGATACAAAACCTGCGCCAATAAAACTTTGAATTTTTCAGACGAAGGGAGGGTCGACATCAAATCCTGATGATTTTCAGAAGGGATACCGACGTTTTCGAGGATTTTAGCGATTTGTACGTCGTATTCGTACGTCGGGTCTTCTTCGACACAGATCATTTCCAAATCGGCAAGACGGTTGTTGACCGCATCGTCTTCAAAATCGCCCGTTGCGTACAGATGCTCTTTCTCTTTGATCGCATCGTAAAGGCGCTTGTTCCCCCATAAAACCGCATCGGCGATTGTAAACTCTTCAAACGCAAATTGGTTTTGTCCCAAAACGCCTACTTTTAGACCCGGTTCAATAGAGATATCCCCCTCATATTCTTTGATCTCACCGCTGAGAATTTTCAAAAAGGTGGTTTTCCCTGCTCCGTTCGCACCGATAAGACCGTAACGCTTGTTACGGTCGAGTTTAAGGTTGATCCCCTCAAATAAAATCCGGCTTCCAAAACGCATTGTTAATTTCGTAACTTGTACCATCGTAAAACTCTTTAAATAAAATTTCGCGATTATAGCCAAATTCCTATTATCCCTTCCTAATATGTTTCAAGAAGGAAGATTTAAAGCATAACAAATTACAATATCACAAATTCATCACCGACTAGGAAAAAATGCAAAGCGAAGCCCCTGCTTACGATATTCTGAACTACCTTCCCGACGGTATCTTAATGGTCGATGAACGAGGGGTTATATTATTCGTCAACGATGCGTTTGCGGAGATGCTCGGTCATGAAACGGCGATGCTTTTCGGACTCAACATCCTCTCATTGCTTGCCGATATCGACGTCTTCGGCGAATGTATCGCCACGGTTATGAAAGAGGGGAAATCCCTAGATTCTGAGACCGATTTCATCCATAGTGAAGGGCATATCGTCCATACGGTCAAAAGCGTACGGATGATTCGCAACAAAGAGCATATCCGCTTTTTCGTCAATATCCGCAATCTGACGGAACTCAGCCGCCTTAATAAAGAGCTTCGTCTCTCTAAAGAACTTATCGAATATCAGGCGCAAGAGCTCTCGTCTCTTCTTAATTCCAAAAATCAGGAACTCGAAGAGATTCTCGGAAGCATCAATGAAGTGATCTGGTATATCGATAACGATACTCTCGCCCTGCGTTACGTCAATAACGCCGTCGAATCGATTTTCGGATTTACCCAGGAAACCTTTTTAACCGATTATACCCTCTGGCAGCAGCAGATCCATCCCGACGACCGCGAACTGGTCAAAATGTTTTTCGAAACCCTCTCACCCGGACAATCCAGAGAGATCCGTTTCCGTATTATTCGAAACGACGGCATTACCCGATGGCTAAACAGCCGTATCCATCACCATTCGCGCCTCAACGTTTTTATCGGAATTACCGATGATATCACAACCTCCAAGACCCAAAGCGAAGAAATCGCTTTTTTAGCCTATCACGATCCGCTGACGATGCTTCCCAACAGGGCGAAATTGAAGCTCCAATTGGAAGATCGCTTTGCGCACCCTCCCTCTTCCGCGTTTGCTCTCCTTTTTCTGGACATCGACAACTTCAAAAACGTCAATGATACGATGGGACACGAAATCGGAGACCATATCCTCAGCGAGGTGAGCCGATTGATCCAAAACATGCTCGATTCCAATGACTTTTTCGCCCGTTTCGGCGGTGATGAATTTGTCCTTCTTCTCCATAATTCCGATATCGAGCACATCGACACCTTTGCCGAGCGTCTGATTCAAGCATTTAAACATCCGTTTAAAATCAACGAAATCGATTTCTTTCTCTCTCTTTCCATCGGCATCGTCCTCTATCCCCAAGACGCTTCTAATACCGAAGATTTGATTAGGCATGCCGATACGGCTATGTACGAAGCCAAGAAAAAAGGGAAAAACCAATTTGTTTATTACGATGCGTCGATGCAATGCGCGATTCACAATTTCCTTCATATCGAATCGCTTATTCGCGACGGTCTCGAGCACAATCTATTCGAACTCTATTTTCAACCTTTAGTCAACAGTAAAACATTACGAGTGGAAGGGTATGAGGCGCTTTTACGACTTCCGCATCCGAGCGAAGGGTATATTTCGCCGGATCTTTTTATCGGGGTGGCCGAAACCAACGGAGACATCCACCGCATCGGAAAAGAGGTTTTACTGCAAGCGTGCGATTTCATCGAAACAGTCCGCGCCGTTCAGGAGGAACCTTTTTTCGTAGCGATCAATATCTCTTCCAAACAACTTCAGCAAGAATTTTTCGCTTACGAACTGCTTGCCTATCTAAAAGACCGGAATATCCCCCCCGCATACCTAAAAGTCGAGTTAACCGAAAGTGCCGTAATGGACAATATCGAAATTGCAACGGTGCAGCTTCGTCAGCTCAAAGACGGAGGGGTTAAAATAGCATTGGACGATTTCGGTACCGGATACTCTTCATTCGCCTATCTGGCGCAGCTCCCGATCGATACGCTCAAAATCGATAAATCGTTTATTCTCACGTTATTCGAGGTTAATTCTCACCGCCATATCGTCGAAGCCATGTCCAATCTGGCTCATGTTTTAGGGATGAGTGTAACGGCCGAGGGTGTCGAAGAGAGTTCGCATTACGAGGTGCTTGTCGATTATAAAATCGATACGTTGCAAGGCTTTCATCTCTGCCGACCGCTTCCCAAAGAGCTCATCCTCAAAAAACTGCATGAAAACGCCCCCTACTTTACCCCTTCTTCTGCCGAAGGATATTCGATATGAATCCGTTAAATTTCCCAAAGAGATTAAAATATCTCACAAACGTTACAAAGGCGATCTAATCACAGAATCACAATTATTTTTAACATTCCCATAAGATTCCAATGGATAAAATATGCTAAGGATTATGCTGGTTATAGTTCGATTTTTTCACGGAGTACAATGTGACACAAATTTATGTCGGGAATATTCCCTACGGTAAAGACGAAAACGATCTTGCAGATCTTTTCGGACAATACGGTGAAGTTAGTTCAGTCAAATTCGTTAACGACAAAGAAACAGGCCGCTTCCGCGGATTCGGTTTCGTCGAAATGGCGAACAAAGATGAAGCCAACAAAGCGATCACTGCCCTTGAAGGTAACGATTTTGGCGGACGTACACTTCGTGTTAACGAAGCTCGTCCCCGTGCGCCACGCCCTCCGCGCGATCGCTGGTAATCACATTCATAAAGCCTTTTCGGGCTTTATGCCACTTTAATTTTCTCTTATCACCTGATTCCATTCGCTATTTTCCTAAATATAAAGACTATTAATGACTTACACGCTCAACGAACCGTTTATCGAACTGCACAAATTGATCAAACTGTTAGACCTTGTCGATACCGGAGGACAAGCCAAATTATTGATTGAAAACCATCAGGTTTTCCGAAACGGCACCGTCGAAACCCGTAAACGGGCAAAAATCCTTAAAGGGGAACAAATCCGTATCGGCGATGTCGTGATCGATATCGTATGATTATTGTTATTTAATGGAGTTTTCACTATAATTGCCTATCTTTTATAACGACTCTACCAGAGGTTCGGAAAACTCATGAAAAACACAAAAATGATGGTTGTCGGCTTTCTTAGTGCTGTTGCCGTAAGCGTTGCACTCTCAACATCCCTACTGGCCAAGAATAACGCCGCCGAACCTTCCGAAGCTTCTCTTGAAGCTTCCCGTCTTCAGTCGTTAGCCAAATTTACTAAAGTACTCGGTATCGTCGAACAATACAATGTCGACAACCTGACAATCGATCAATTGATCGATAAATCGCTTCAGGGTCTTCTCTCCAATCTCGACGCCCACTCGACTTATCTCGACAAAAAAAGTTATGACAATCTCAAAACACAAACCGACGGCGAATTCGGCGGGCTTGGAATTACGGTCGGAATGCGGGACAACGCTCTCACCGTCATCGCTCCGATCGAAGGGACTCCGGCCGATAAAGCGGGGATGAAAGCCGGCGATATTATTCTCAAAATCAACGATCAGTCAACTTTGAGCATGACGATCGACGATGCCGTATCGATCATGCGCGGCGCACCGAAAACTCCGATCGATTTGACCGTCGTTCGAAAAGGGGAAGCCGAACCTCTTAAATTTCACATCATCCGCGATATTATCACCGTAGAATCGGTTTATACCCGTACTATCGGCGGAAACATCCTTTATATCCGTGTAACCAGCTTCGATAAAAAAGTAGCGGCTGATGTTAAAAAAGCGATCAAAAAATATGCCGCGAAATCCAAAGGGATCATTTTGGATCTCCGTAACAATCCGGGCGGTTTGCTGGATCAGGCAGTCGATTTGACCGATCTGTTCGTTAACGAAGGGGTCATCGTCTCTCAAAAAGGGCGCAATAAATCGGATGACGTATCGTACAGTGCGACAAAAAGTGCTACCGTTACCGATCTTCCTCTCGTAGTATTGGTCAATGAAGGATCAGCCAGCGCATCCGAAATCGTCAGCGGCGCGTTACAAGATCTCAAACGCGGCGTTATCGTCGGCGAAAAAACATTCGGAAAAGGATCGGTACAAGTCGTCATGCCGATCACCGATACCGAAGCGATTAAACTCACCGTTGCCCGCTATTATTTGCCAAGCGGCCGTACGATTCAGGCTGTCGGCGTTACTCCGGATATCGAAGTCGTCTCCGGCGAAGTCAAAAATCATGACAAAACATTTAATATCAAAGAAGCCGATCTCAAGAAACATTTAGAAAGCGAACTCGAAAAAGAGGACGGAATGATCGATGTCACTGAAGCCAACGCGACCAATAAAACAACGATCACTCCGGATCAGCTGAACAAAGACCTTCAGCTCAAAGAGGGTGTCGACATTATCAAAGCTCTAATCATAGTCAAAGGAAAGTAACCATGGAAAAACGTGATCTAATCTACGAAGGAAAGGCAAAACGCCTCTTTAGTACAGATGATCCCAATTTAGTCATTGCCGAATTCAAAGATGATCTTACGGCGTTTAACGGAGCCAAAAAAGACAGCGAAGCGGGCAAAGGTGCTTTGAACAACAAAATTTCGACCGAACTTTTTAAAATGCTCGCTTCACGCGGCATCGAATCCCATTTCGTAGAGATGCTCGACGACAACCACATGCTGTGCAAAAAAGTGGATATCATCTTGATCGAAGTAATCGTCCGTAATGTCGCTACAGGAAGCCTCAGTAAAAATCTCGGTATTCCCGACGGTAAAGTCCTCCCTTTCACATTGGTCGAATTTGACTACAAAAACGACGCGCTCGGCGATCCGAAACTCAACGATCAACACTGTTTGATTCTTGAACTGGTCAAAAATGAAGCCGAACTGGATCAATTACGTGCCATGGCACGGGAAGTGAATGCTATTTTACGCCCATATTTTGCAGAAAAAGGGCTCAACCTCGTCGACTTCAAACTCGAATTCGGACGCGACGCCGAGGGTAAAATCATCCTTGCGGACGAAATCAGCCCGGACAACTGCCGTTTTTGGGATTTAGAGACCGGCGAAAAAATGGATAAAGACCGTTTCCGCCAAGGTTTGGGCGGCCTTAAAGTCGCATATGAAGAAGTTCTCAACCGAATCCTAAATTAATACGAAACACCAGAAGGAACAGCATGAAAGCAATCGTAAATGTATTTTTAAAAAACGGAGTTTTGGATTCTCAAGGCAAAGCGGTGCAACACGCACTCTCCGGTCACGGATTTGAGAGCGTCAGAGACGTTCGCGTCGGTAAACAGATCATCATCGAAATGGATGAAAGCGATCAAGCACGTGCAAAAGAAAAAGTTGCCCATATGTGTGAAGAACTGTTAGCCAACACCGTCATCGAAGATTATGAGATCGAGATTCAAGCATGAAAGTAGGTATCGTTCAGTTCCCGGGTACCAATTGCGAGTACGATACGCAGCATGCGTTTGCGGCATAGGGTGCGAAACACAAATCTTATGGCATAAAGAAGAGACGATTCCTGCCGGAACCGATCTCGTCGTCGTTGCCGGCGGTTTCAGTTATGGCGATTATCTGCGCAGCGGTGCGATTGCCAAGATGTCTCCGATTATGAAAGCGCTTAAAGTATATGCCGAAAACGGCGGGAAAGTTCTGGGAATCTGCAACGGGTTTCAGGTTCTGACCGAAACGGGCCTTCTTCCGGGTGCACTCAAACGTAACGAAGGGCTCCATTTTATTTCGCGTCATCATCATTTGAAAGTCGTTTCCAACACTAACGACTTTCTCCGCCGCTGTAACGTCAACGACGTAGTTAATATCCCGATTGCCCACCATGACGGTAACTTTTATATCGACGCGGAAGGACTAAAAGAGCTTTATGCAAACGAGCAGGTTCTTCTCAAATATACGGACGCCAAAGGCAATATTGACAATCCGAACGGATCGGTCGACAGCATTGCCGGAATCTGCAATAAAAACAAAAACGTTTTCGGTTTGATGCCGCATCCCGAGCGGGCAATGGAAGCTCTACTCGGTTCCGATGACGGACGAGCGATGCTTGAAGGGTTTATACACGCTTGAAAACGCTGGCTCTCATCCTCCTGATCGTTACGCAGCTTTTTAGCACGGAGCCTTCCGTTCTTTTCGATTCCGCCGCAACTCCGGCTGAAGAGGCTCCATCAGCCGCTACAACGGCAGATACTCAGGAACAAGAAGCCCCTGCCGAGATTAATTCTCTTTTTTCGGGAGTCGCTTCAAACCTTACTATCCAGTTTAACAATCTCCCCTCACACCCTTATGTCGGTGAGATCATAGCCGTATCGGTCAAATTGACTCCGGTCGATATCGCATCCGGAAATATCGAATATACGCTCCAAAACGAACAGGGAATCCGCATTTTTAGCGATACGCCGCGACGCAGCGTAAAAGAAGACGGTGTCTACGATACTTTCTATTTTCTTGTTCAATCTTCTGCCGTCCGACTCCCGGATGTAACCGCAACGCTTACTTCGACGGGCGCCACCTCTGAAACGCTAAGCGGCACAACTCTCAGTGCAACGGCTTTGACCCCTCCCTCAACGTTTGCAAACGTTTTGGCCGATAAATTTGAAATCGTAAACTACAAAACTACGCCGTACAATAACGAAAGCAATGTCGTTATTTTCACCGCCAAAGCGTCACGCTGCAATATCGGTGATTTTAAGATCCCCAATGCAATCAAACAAGGGTTCGAATCCAAACTTCCCAACGTAGGCGAATCGCAAATGACCTATTATGCGATTATCCCCAATTCGGAACAAAATCTTAACTTTTCTATCTTCAATCTGAAGAAGCAGCGTTATGAGTCTATCGTCGTCCCGATTATCGTGGATGACGATACCGTGTCGACACAAAGCGATCTCTCGCCGACCGATGCACGCCATGTTGAGCTTAAACTGACTCTTGCGGGTATCGTTATCGCCGTTCTTTTCGGACTCTTTTACTGGAGACGCGACAAACTCTATCTTTATATCTCCGCGGTTCCGATGTTCTACGTCATTTTCGTCTTTTTACCGAATCCCGAGATCTGTGTTAAAAAAGATGCACCTATTTATCTTCTCCCGATCAATCACGGAACGATATTTGAAATGACGTTGCAAGAAGAACATTTGGAAGCGGAAAAAGAGGTCGGTGATTTCACCAAAGTACACTTGAGCGACGACAAAGTCGGATGGGTCAACAAACGTGATATTTGCTCGAATTAAATGGCTTTATGCCGTTATCGTCATCTTCACGGGGATGACTCTGATGATTACCACCTTTTATCTTTTTCCCAAACCGTATGCCGTTAAATTCTCGGCATGGTTTATCCGTCTTCTCGTTTTCATCCCCATACGGGTCAAAGGGACGCCTGACCCCGATGCCCAAATGTTTTTGCTTAATCACCAAAGCGATATCGATATTGGAATTATGGAAACGATCACCGACAAAGATTTGGCATGGGTTGCCAAAAAAGAGCTCTTTGAAGTCCCTTTTTTCGGTCTGGTCGTCCGCCTTCCTAAAGATATCGCTTTGGAACGCGAGAGTAAAACGGCTCTGGTAAAACTGATCAAAGAGTGCAAAGATCGCCTCGATCGCGGACGTGTCATCACGATTTTTCCTGAAGGGACCCGAACCGAAACGGGAAAAATGAAACCGTTTAAAGCGGGAGCGAAGATGGTTGCCGATAAGTACGCCCTTAAAGTCCAACCGGTCGTCCTTATCGCGACTGCGTGGCATTTCAGCAACAAACGCAAAGTCTTCCATCCCGGAAGCGTCACGGCTATCTATCTCGATGCATTCATCGCAGATAAGGAAAATCCGCAATGGCTGAATGAAACACACGATCGTATGCAGAAGGTTTATGATGATGAGTTGGCAAACCATCCTCGCTATCGGTAGCGGCGGTTTTTTAGGTGCGATATCTCGCGCTTATCTAAACGGGCAAATCAACCACCATTTCCCCCATACTCTCCCTTTCGGTACTCTCGGTGTCAATTTGATAGGCAGCTTCATCATCGGCATTCTGTTCGCCTATTTTGCGTATTCGAATCTTTTCGGCGTACACGTCAAATCGTTTCTCACCACAGGATTTTTGGGAGCATTGACCACTTATTCGACGTTTGCGATGGAGACGGTTTTTTTGCTCGGAGGAGGTAATATTCTGCTGGCTGCGGCCAATATGGCCCTCAACCTTTTCGGAAGCGTATTGATGGCTGGAAGCGGCTATTATCTTATCCGTCAGCTCCTAGGACAATAATCTCATCCGCACACCACTGTGCGAGATCAGCGTCGTGGGTGATTAAAAGTACCCCCATATCACCGATGTTTCGGACAATGAGCTGCATAATATCAAGCTGATTTAGATTATCGAGTGCCGATGTCGGCTCATCCAATAATAAAAGTTCAGGCTTCATCAGCAATGCACGCAAAATCGAGCATCGTTGCAACTGCCCGCCGGAGAGTTTGTGGGGCAGTGCATCCAAATGAGTCTCTTCCAATCCCATCGAGCTTAGCAGTTCTTCATATCCTTCCATCGATGCCACTTCGCGAATCTGCTCTCGAATCGTATAGGTAGGATGAAACGAACTATAAGGGTCCTGAAAAACCTGAGAAAGGCGTGAGGAACGAATCGTACCGCGGGAAGGGTAACGTTCGCCCAAAATCAGAGAGAACAATGTAGACTTTCCGACACCGCTTGGGCCTACGATCACTTTAATTTCACCTCGTCGGAGCTGCAAACTAAAATCGCTTAATATCGGGCGCTCTTTCGTATAGCCGAAACAAATCGATTCGACCGATAGCACTTCCGTATTCAACGAACTTGTCCTTTGCCGTAAATTTTATATTTGTACGTCGTCAATCCCTCGACCCCCATCGGACCGCGG
>NZ_CALDDG010000012.1 GCF_937936435.1 uncultured Sulfuricurvum sp.
CACGACGCTCTTCCGATCTTGCGCACTATCCGCTGGTCGTATGGCAAACGGGTTCGGGGACGCAGTCGAACATGAACAACAATGAAGTTCTTGCGGCGCGTGCGACGGAGATTCTCGGCGGAGATTTCCGAACCCAAAAACTGGTTCATCCGAATGACGACGTCAACAAATCGCAAAGCTCGAACGATACGTATCCGACGGCATTGCACATCGCCGCAGTCATCGCGGTGGAGACCCGTTTGCTGCCGGCTATCGATCATTTGCGAAACACCCTCATCGCCAAATCGACGGAATTTAGCGATATCGTCAAAATCGGCCGTACCCATTTGCAGGATGCGACTCCGTTGACGTTGGGACAAGAGATCAGCGGCTGGGTAGAGATGCTCAATAAATGTGAAAAAATGGCGAAAGATTCTCTCGAGTCGGTACGTGAACTGGCACTTGGAGGAACGGCAGTCGGAACAGGACTAAACGCCCATCCGGAGCTTGGAGAGCGCGTTGCGGCAAAATTGGTCGAATTGACAGGACACCGTTTTGTGACCGCGCCGAATAAATTTCATGCTCTGACGTCTCACGACGCGTTGGTTTACGCCCACGGTGCGCTTAAAGCGCTTGCGGCGGATATGATGAAAATCGCCAACGACGTCCGCTGGCTGGCGTCGGGTCCACGCTGCGGCATCGGCGAAATCACGATTCCCGAAAACGAACCGGGTTCATCGATCATGCCGGGCAAAGTCAATCCGACGCAAAGCGAAGCGGTAACGATGGTCGCCTGTCAGGTGATGGGGAACGATGCCTGCATTGGTTTCGCTGCGAGTCAAGGAAATTTTGAGCTTAACGTATTCAAACCGGTTATCGCCTATAACTTTTTACAATCGGTTCGTCTGTTAGCCGATTCGATCGTATCGTTCAACGATAACTGCGCGGTCGGAATCGAACCGGTGCGCGAGCAGATCGATGCGTATCTGAATAACTCGCTGATGCTGGTCACGGCACTCAATCCGTATATCGGATATGAAAATGCGGCAAAAATCGCCAAAACGGCACACAAAGAGAACTCCACACTGAAAGAGACCGCAGTCAAACTCGGTCTTCTTACAGCCGAAGAGTTTGATAAATACGTCATCCCCGAAGAGATGACAAGACCGATAGCGTAAACTTAAACAGGAGGAATGGATGAATATTCACGAATATCAAGCAAAAGAATTATTCAAAAAGTATAATGTACCGACACCACGCGGGCATATCGCTTTTACACCCGATGAGGCGGTAAAAGCGGCACAGGAACTTGGCGGCAATATTTGGGTCGTCAAAGCGCAAATTCATGCCGGCGGACGCGGTTTGGGCGGCGGGGTAAAACTTGCACGTTCGACTTCTGAAGTACGCGAATTGGCCGGTCAGATTCTCGGAATGCAGCTGGTGACACACCAAACAGGACCGGAAGGTAAACTGGTACAAAAAGTTTACATCGAAGAGGGTGCCGATATCAAAAAAGAGTACTACCTCGGTATGTTGCTTGACCGTGCATCGGAGATGCCGATCATGATGGCGTCTACTGAGGGCGGTATGGCAATCGAAGATGTCGCACATGATTCTCCTGAAAAGATTATCAAAGTCGCCATCGATCCGTTGACAGGGTTCCAAAGTTTCCACGGGCGCAAATTGGCGTTCGGTCTCGGACTTCCGGTCGAAGAGATCAACACATTTATCAAATTCGCGTCTGCATTGTACAAAGTGTATATGGATCACGATGCCGAGATGATCGAAATCAATCCGTTGATCAAAACGGGTGACGGCAAATTCTTGGCACTTGATGCAAAAATGGGATTTGACAACAATGCACTGTATCGCCAATCG
>NZ_CALDDG010000013.1 GCF_937936435.1 uncultured Sulfuricurvum sp.
CCCTTTTCGACTTTGTTGGTGTGTGCGCCGATAACATATTCAACACCGCGTTCTGCAAACAAAGACTCGGCAAAAATACGTGAACTGACAACGTATCCGCCCACTTTCATATGCAACCCGCCCATTCCGAAATCACCGAGGAATGATTCATTCGAAATCCATTTGATATCGGCCATATCGCGAAGACCCGCTTTGCGAAGTTCGTGTTCGATATTGAAAATATATTCAAATGCCGCACCTTGGCACGTACACATACCGTGACCTGTACCGACGAGGAATTTTTGACGCTCCCCTTTGCGCATTTTATCCATACATTTTTTGAATTCATGTGCCGCATGATCCGCGTGGTCTGCCGTACATACCGATACGGTATGTTCACCCAATTGCGAACCTTCGCCCAGACCCGGAGTCGCACCGAAGTTGAGTTTAGGACCGGTTGCATTGATCAAATAATCGAAGGTCACCTCTTCGCTTTGTCCCGCTTTTCCTTGTCCTGTAAATTCGATAGTTACGAAAGGTTTTGAGTTGCTTGCGCTCCCCTCAGGATTGATACTGACCGCTTTTGCCTGCTTGTAAGTGATACCTGCTTTTTCATAAACAGGGGCAAGATCAAACGTTACCTCTTCTTTCGTCATTTCGCCGACGCCGACCCAAATGTTCGATGGAATCCAGTTCCATTTTGAGTTTGGGGTTACTACGACAACCTCATGTTCTTTACCGAGCCAATCTGCTGCAAACGTTGCCGCAGTATGTCCGGCGACACCGCCGCCGAGGACAACTAATCTCGCCATATTCTCTCCTTCAATGAATTCTATAAAAGCTGATTATATTACTATAACATCACAATTGTATCACATCCTTAAAACAAACATGGTAATTTAGACTAAATATTTCATAAAAGCGAACAATGTTACCTTTTTTCTCAGCCTCATTTTGCGTCTAAAATTTTAGAGACGATTTCAAACACATTATTTGAGATATTTTGGTGATTTTTAATCCGTTCGAGCTCACATCCCATCTGAGCTTTTTGTTCATGGGAAAGTTTCGGATAGTTTTTAAACGCTCCCGCAAGCCCTGATGCAATTTGAGGATTAATGGCGTCTATCTCTATCACCTTATCGGCGACGAATCGGAATCCTGCACCGCTTTTGTGATAAAACGCAACCGGATTGCGTGCAAAACTTCCGATCAATGAGCGGACAAGATTCGGGACTTTGACATCATAGGCAGTATCATTTTGCAATGCAATAACGCGTTCCAGCGTCCCCTCTCTGCGCGATGAAGCGCAAACAGCGAAATATTTGTTCATAACCAATGTCTGGTCTTTATAGCGATGATAAAAATCTTCCAGCGCCGCAGACGCATTTTGCGATGCATAGTTTTCCAGCAAATCAAGCGCGGCAAGCCGTTCCGTCATTGAGACCGATTCTTCATAATGGCGTACGCATATTTGTGAACCAAAATCTTCTCCCAAACTCATCAGTATTCCCAATAAACGGTTTTTTAACGCTCGTTTACCCATACTGATGCCGTCGATCGAACTGTTAGAAGGCTCGTATAATCTGCTGATTCCTTCTATCAATAGATCGGAATAAACTTCTGCCAATGTTTTTTTCAGCCTCTCTTGCGCATCGAAGATAGCTTGAACGTCGATCACTTTTTGACGCTGCATCAGTGTCGTGATGGTCGGAAGTTCCAAAAGCTGCGCTTTGAACATCGGATCGATGGTTTCATCCAAAAGAATAGCACCGTAACTTTTTACATACCCCTCATCGATGTGACCTGTACTCATGATCGATTCGAGCGTTTCGATACCGAAACGGTGCGCCGCTTCATAGCGTACAAAACCGTCTCGTTCATGCGCCATTAAAAACGGGTAATCGATCTCATCACATTCTATAATGACGGGTGCACTGAAACCGCGATTGAGCGAAAGTTTAGGCTGCATAGGAATATCTTTGAACGTCATCACGTTTTCGTATTCGCTTAACCACAAAACGTCGTTGTGCAATACCAAAACATCCTGAGTGACGAGCGGATATTCACTTCCCTCAGGTGAAATCAACGCCATTCGAAACGGCATCGCATACGGAAGCTGTTCTTCGTCACGGGTATTTTTAGGGAGCTTTTGGACTATCTTCATCACCAATTCTGCTTTCTGATGCGAGTACTCGGTCGTAATCTGCAACACCGGTGTCCGTTCCTGAGAATACCACCGTTTGAACTGCGTCAAATCGACCGGGCTCTCCGACTCCATCGCCCATAAAAAATCATCCGTTCCGACGGCCGAACCGTCAAACGTGTCGAAATAGAGATCAGTCGCCCGTCTAAACCGTTCACGCCCCAGCACCGTATACATCATACGGATCACTTCCGCCCCTTTTTCATAGACGGTTGCCGTATAAAAGTTATTGATTTCCATGTAGCTTTGCGGTTTGATCGGATGAGCCGTCGGTCCCGCATCTTCGACAAACTGACGTTCGCGCAAAGCTCGTACGTCATCGAGTCTTTGAGTTCGTTCCGAGTTCATATCCGCACTGAAACACTGATCCCGAAAAACGGTCAACCCCTCTTTCAGCGTTAGTTCAAACCAATTTCGGCACGTGATACGGTTTCCCGTCCAGTTATGAAAATATTCGTGCGCGATAACGCTTTCGATACCCATAAAATCGCTATCGGTCGCCGTATCTTCATCAGCCAGAACATAGTGAGAATTAAAAATATTGAGCCCTTTGTTTTCCATTGCCCCCATATTAAAACTATCTACCGCCACAATGTTATAGACTTCTAGATCGTACTCTCGCCCATAGGTGATTTCATCCCATTCCATCGATTTTTTGAGCGAGCGCATCGCATGAAAGCATTTACTCTCGTTTCCCGGATCGCAATAAATCGCCAAATCGATTTTTTTGCCGCTTAACGTGGTGTACGTATCACGAATCGATCCCAAATCCCCGGCCACTAGAGCGAACAGATAACACGGTTTCGGGATAGGGTCTTCCCATAGGGCCAGATGTTTGCCGTTATCCAATGTCGCGGTTCCGCGGAGATTCCCGTTACTCAGAATCACGGGACAGCGCTCTTTATTGGCAATAATCTTGGTCGTAAACAGACACATGACATCGGGACGATCGATAAAATAGGTGATTCGACGGAATCCTTCCGGTTCGTTTTGAGTACACCAGATGCCGCCGGAACGGTATAATCCTTCCAACGCCGTATTTTGATCCGGATAAATACGGTTGATGATCCGGATACGGGCGCTATCGCTATCCAGCGGAATAATCAACGCGTCATCCGTTTTTGTAACCATCTCTTCGCTGTAGAGCACATCATCGACCCAAAGCAATTCAAGGTCGAGCATCTCGCCGTCCAGCCGTAACTCTTTTGCCTCTGAATCACACCGTACGATTTCCATGACGTTCTCTACGCGGGTGGAGCTCTCCTCGATAATGAATTCCAAAGTACAACTCTTGACCGTAAACGCGGGAGGGGCATAATCTTTATAAAAAATGGTAATCGGCTCTTTCATTTTTTCATCTCTTTTAAACTATTGATTTTTGAAATAATACTCAAATTACGCTACACTTAATAATCCAAACACAAAGTCACATTGATGCACAACGACCTCTATCTTGCCCGCCAACCGATTTTAGACCGTTCTGAACATATTATCGGGTATGAGTTTTTTTACCGTGACACCTATGGCGAGTGTACGATTGACGACCCTAGGCATGCTACGGCTTCGGTGTTAGTCAACCTCTTAAACCAAATAGGTTCGGACTCAGCATTTGGGGAAAGCTACGCGTTCATCAACACCGACGGCCCGCTGCTCCTGACCGATATCCTCCGCACTCTCCCCAAAGAAAAATTTGTTTTCGAGATATCCGCATCGGCAAAAGTTAATGCCAGAATTCATGAAGCCATACGCTATTACCACTCACTGGGTTACCGTTTTGCACTGGATAATGCATCTTTCAATCCACATTACATCGAGGCATTCGGACCGATTTTTCCTTTTATCGAATTTGCGAAGTTTGACGTTACCCAAACCGATATTGAACAATTTGCTCTTGCACCCAATCCTTATGGCCGAATGCGCTTGATTGCCCAAAAAGTCGAATTTTACGAAATGGTGGAAGAGTATGAGAAAATCGGTTTTGAATTTTTTCAGGGATTTTATTTCGCCCATGCCCACCTAATCACCAAACGGCGTATCGATCCTCAATATACCGATGTCATCGCCCTTTTTTCACTGCTGCAAAACGATGCACCTATCGAAGAGGTATGCGATTCGTTCAAAGAGCAGACCATTTTGTCGCTTCAGCTGATTCAGTTCCTCCGTTCAGTCTATCCGGAACATATCGAAGGGGCCTTATCCATACGGGAGATGCTGGAACGTTTCGGCAAAAATGCGCTCATGCAATGGCTCATGCTGATTATCTATTCAAAGTCGGGGACCAAAGCGATCGACGAACAAAACCCTCATGCGGTTTTCGCACAAAATCGTATCAAAAGGATGGATACTTTGCTCCGCAAAGTGCTCCCCGAAGCGAGCGAACAGCAATCGCAGCAAATCTATATGATCGCGACCCTTTCATTGCTTGAAGGGCTTATGAACGTTCCCTTGGAGAGCTTGTTGCAAACGCTGCACCCCTCTCCTGAAATCGAAGACGCCCTTATCGCCCATAGCGGAATGTTAGGACGGATTTATGCCGCGACATTGAATTTGGAAAAGGGGAATATAAACGGAGCCGCTATATTATTGAAATCCTACGGGATTACTCCCGAAGATATCAGCTCATAGCATTCATTGACGTCAGTAGTTCATCCATTTTTTGGTCGACGGTGCCGATATAATGGGTCAAATCCATCATTTCATCCATATTTTGGTTCAACGATTCGCTGTTATCGCTGATTGCCTGAATCAAGACATTGATCGTTGCCGATATTTCGGAAAGACTTTTTTGTGTCCGCTCCGCCAATTTACGCACTTCATCCGCGACGACGGCAAATCCACGACCGTGTTCTCCTGCTCGCGCCGCCTCGATAGCGGCATTGAGCGCCAATAGATTGGTTTGATCGGCGATATCGCCGATTGTCACCAAAATCTCTTTGGTTTCGCGTGCATTGCCGGCCAATGACTGAAGGTTACCTGAGAGTTCATGCTCTTTTCCGGCAACGGTTGCGATGCGGTCAACGGTGGTATTGATCATGTTGTTCAATTCGACAAATTTTGTCGAACGAAGTTCTTCGATAGTTGCCTTGAGTTGCTGAGTATTATTATCCAATACCAGCTTAGCCTCGTTATTCTGTGCTTCCATCGACTGCAATGCGGCACCGAGTTCATTGATCTTTGTAAGCGTCAAGCCCATCTTTCCTTCGACCTTGACATCGGCACGGGTCGAAAATTTTCCTTCGCTTAACGCTTCCAATACGTGGATAGCACAATCCAGACTCGATTCCGTACTGTCAAGCATCGAATTCATCGTTTTACGCAATAAATGAACATGCGGGGTGATCGAATCGCTTGTAATACGACAGGCATAATGCCCTTGACGCACTTTGTCCGCCAGCAATACCATCTCTCCGGCGACTTTGGTGTCCTGCAATAATATCTCTTCATGCGCTTTTGCCAGGGTATTGAGTTTTTCCTCAATACTTCCCGACTTTGCATCCAATAAAGATAATCGGTTACGTTTAAATTGGATCAGATGCAAGAAATCATCCAATTGTTTACCCATCTGCCCGTCATCGGTATTGGACATACCGATCAATCCTATAGATACAGCCGAAAGAACGACAAGCGCTCCGACTAATATTCCGACACTTTGGGCAAGTATGCCGATAAGAATACCGACCGCCCCCAAAACGATGATTACAGTTATTTTAATTGTATTGTTCATGCCTGATCCTATACCATCGTTTTATATAAACGTTCGGCTTCGGCAATCTCTTCAGACGAAGCTTTACGGCGACACGACATATAACCGATCTCATTATTTCCGTAACATATTCGGAAAAACCATCGCATAAACCCAATAAAAACCACCGTTCTTTGTGGCGTTTTTTACATACCCCGTCCATATTTTTCCGCTTTTTACCGTATCCCATAAATCTTTGAACGCCGCTTTAGGCATATCGGGATGGCGGACAATATTATGCTGTTTGCCGACTAACTCTTCTAACGTGTAGCCGGCAATTTTGCAGAAATCTTCATTGGCAAAAAGGATTTTTCCCTTTTCGTCCGTCTGCGATACCAAGAAATCGGTATCTTTCAGTATTTGCTCACTCCCCATCTCTATGCATCCTAATTGTGATTAATTTATTATATTGCATAAAACGTGCGAATGACTCCAATTAAGACAATTCCATCCTGATTATAATAAAATTATAATTATTTTTGTGTCAAAAAGTGACACAAAAAGTTTACATTAAACCGTTAAGCATAAGGTATCGATACATCGGTTGCAGCACATAAAGGTCGAATGCCCACCATAACCATCTCGGTTTTGCCGGATCAACCGCGGATGCTGCAGCTAATCCGCCATAATTCAACTCCGCCATAATAATCTCGCCACACGAGACTTTCAACGG
>NZ_CALDDG010000014.1 GCF_937936435.1 uncultured Sulfuricurvum sp.
AATTGGGACTGTTCTTTTCCGGCAGTAACGGCTATCGAATCGATAAAATTATCTCCGTCAAAGAATTGATGGAAAAATTGACGCAAGGGGAGTAAGTCCGTACGTGCTGACTCGTATTCTCCTTTTACTCTTTTTATTGTTGATGCCGGTTATAGCTGCCAACAACACTGCCCGTTTGGAAGCGGCGAAAAAAGCGTTGCAAAGCAGTGATGAAATCGAGCAATTTAGAGGCTATAACGAATGCAAAACCATCTATCTGCGGGCCATGTTGGAAAAAGATACCGAAACGGCCAACGATGCGCTGGAGGGGATCGTCAGCGGAGGGGAAAAATTAGGTATTGATGTCAGTAAATACAAATCCGATTTGGCCAAAATCAAATTCACGGCCAAAAAAAGCGATTCGGCATCGATACCGGTTGCCGAGTCTTCTGTAGAAGAGAGTACGGTTCCTTCCGTCATTTATGATAAAACTTTTAAACCGGCCCTTATTGCCGGAAAATTTGCGACACCTGAACCTGAAAAGTTGATCAAACCGGAGCCTTCAGTACGTCATGATGATATTTCAATGACGATGCGCCATCGTTTGTTGGATGCACGATGGAAAGACAGTGGATTGGAATTGATATTTGATACGCCGATCAAATCTGAAGAGATTCGGATGTCCAAGATTATCGAAGCGGACAAACAACGGTTCCGCTATATTGTCGATATTGATTCGGCAACACTTTCAAAAAGTCAAACGCTCGAACATCAAAATATCAATCGGATTAAAATGGCACAGTTTGATGCTAAAACGGTTCGGCTCGTATTTGAGCATTCAGCAGCCATCGCTATCAAACCTTCGACCAGAGGTTCATCCGTATATGTCGATCTTTCACTGGAACCGCCCAAAACAACTCCTCCTTTAGCGGCTACTCCGAAAGCTGAGACTCCAGAAGCTCCACTAATCGCGGCACTTCCTCCTCTTATTACGGTTACCCCGAGGGACAGAAGTAAAAAGATCATTGTAATCGATCCCGGGCACGGAGGAAAAGACAGCGGTGCCGTTGGAAACGGGTATATGGAAAAAGACATTGTATTGGAAGTGGGAAATCAACTTGCCGATAAACTTCGAACGATGGGGTATACGGTACATATGACTCGTAATAACGATACGTTTATCGAGCTCAAAGACCGTACTAAATTTGCCAATGACAAAAATGCCGACTTGTTTATCTCTATCCATGCCAATTCGATTCCTAAAACCTCAGATCCCGGGAGTGCCCAGGGGTTAGAAACCTATTTTCTCTCGCCGACGCGTAGTGAGCGCTCGATGCGTGTCGCTGCTTTGGAAAACTCTGAAGATATGGGGGAAATGGGACAATACGGTAAATTGAGTTTCCTCAGTTTCTTGAACAAAGAAAAAATTATTGCGTCGAATAAGCTGGGCATCGATTTGCAAAAAGGGATTTTGGGAAGTTTACGCAAACAATTTCCGGGCGTCCATGATAACGGCGTACGTGAAGCCCCTTTTTGGGTACTTGTCGGGGCACAGATGCCGGCAGTCTTGGTGGAAATAGGCTATATCAGCCATCCGGAAGAGGCGGCACGTATCGCCGATGAAAAATATCAGCGTTGGATGGTTGATGGACTGGTTGACGGAGTAGGGCGTTATTTTACGAATAACGCGTTATAAAAGTTTTTCATAAAAATAATTGGTAGCTTCGACAAACCCTTCGACGCTTCCGCAGTCAAAA
This sequence comes from uncultured Sulfuricurvum sp., assembly GCF_937936435.1. GTDB lineage: Bacteria > Campylobacterota > Campylobacteria > Campylobacterales > Sulfurimonadaceae > Sulfuricurvum. The sequence goes on from NZ_CALDDG010000014.1 coordinate 1,737, forward strand.
CGTTTCCCTTTAAATTTATAGGCTAAGACCATCCCGTTTTGTGCTTGAGTCATCAATGCATCGGTAATTTGAATCTCTCCACCTTTCCCTGCGGGAGTATTTTCGATAATCCGAAAGATATCGGGGGTGAGAATGTAACGTCCGATGATAGCAAGATTGCTGGGAGCAACTGCCGGATCAGGCTTTTCGACCATATTGGAAATCATATAGACCCCTTCTTCGATCTCTTTTCCTTCAATAATCCCGTAACGATTGGTTTGGCTAGGATCGATTTCTTCGATTGCTACGATCGAACATTTGTATTTGGCATACAATGCCGCCATTTGTTTTAGGACACCGATTTCTCCGCCATCACATAAGTCATCCGCCAAAATAACGGCGAACGGTTCGTTTCCGATCAGGGTCTCGCCGGTTAATATCGCATGTCCCAAGCCTTTCATTTCGTTTTGGCGGGTGTAAGAAAAGGTACATTGGTCGATTAGCGCACGTATCTCGTTGAGGTAATGTTCTTTTGCAGAACCTTTGATTTGGTGTTCCAATTCGTAGCTGATATCAAAATGATCTTCCAGTGCCCGTTTTCCTCTTCCTGTGACGATTGCCATCGTGTGCATGCCTGCTTCGACTGCTTCTTCAACGCCGTATTGGATAAGCGGTTTGGTTAGAACCGGAAGCATTTCTTTAGGCATAGCTTTCGTTGCGGGTAAAAAACGGGTTCCGTACCCTGCCGCAGGGAAAAGACATTTTTTGATCATCGATACTCCTTCATTATTAATGATATTTTATCACAGTTTGTTAACAGAACGTTTACGTCATTTACCGTTGAATGACATAAAGTGAAGTAAAATCTAAAAAAAGGAGAGTATATATGAATAACAGGATAAGACTTGCCGTAATGATCGGCTCGATCTGTGTGTCGCTTAACGCATCGCAGTTTGATATCGGCATATCGGGATCGGATAAAGGGATTAGCGGTTTTACTTTCTCGATCGGAGACTATTATCATGTTCCGGTTGAAGAAGTCGTTGTTATCGAACGTACTATCCCCAGAGACGAGATGAGTGTCGTCTATTTTTTAGCGCAGAGATCTCATCGGGATGCACGATACATTTCCGATTTACGTCATCGCGGAATTAGTTGGTGGGATATTACGCTTCGATTAGGTCTTGATCCGCGCACGATTTATGTGATCGACAGTCGTAGAAATTACGGTCCTCCATACGGTGTCGCATATGGGTATAAAGACAAAAAACATCGATTGCGCGATGTTGAAATCGTTGATCTGGTCAATACCCGATTTATTTCAGACTATCACCGTATCAGCCCTGATGAAGTTATAGAACGTCGGCGCGGAGGAGAGCACTATAATAAAATCGATGAACATTATCGCGGTAAAAAAATTTCAAAACATGAAGAACGATATGATGAACGTGGACCGAAAAATGATAAACATAACGACAAAGGACATGGAAACGGACAAGGGCATGACCGTAACTGATTAGGCAAGATTCTCGAGGATGCGGATCGATGAGGTATGCGATCGCGCGTAATCGAGTGCTTCGACACTCATTGGGGAAGTCGTCGCATATACGCGGTGCACTGTACGGTTATGAAACATAGGATTTTTGTCAAGATAGACCGTACAGTCTGCTATGTACTCTTTCAAATCCTGTTGTCTAATTTCTTTCAAAGAACTCTCGCAACGTACCAATAACAACTCTTTTTCCTTGATTCCGATCATATCGATACCTTCAAAATGTTCGATATCTCCTACTTTATACCCATGTTCCAAAAAATAGTTGATAACTTGTTTTATATGCTCTTGGGTTACAGTCGGAGGGCGTGTTGTAGATGGATTTTTGTGCGGGGAAGAAGGTAATTGTTCTTTGAGGATTAATTGGCTCTCTTGTATAAACTGATCACGTTGGCGACTTTCTTTTTCGGCCAGTTCACGCTGTTTGCGAGAAACGATACTTACGATCACATATCCGATTACTAAGAAAATGAATAATGTTATTAAAGTGGACATGGCTTTTTCCTTTCTTCGAATAAAGATAAAAAAATGATAGTTCATTATAAAATAACGCTATGTAAAAAAGAGTTATGTTGTGATTATAATGGATGGTTATTTTTAATAGGGTATGGGAACATTAAAAATTTTTGAATATATTGAAAATAGGGAAGTTTAAAGGTGGTGGCGGACAGAGAGGGATTCGAACCCTCGGTACCGTTGCCAGTACGTCTCCTTAGCAGGGAGGTGGTTTCAGCCAACTCACCCATCTGTCCATTGTAAGAGGGCGTAATTATACGTAGCAGTAGATAACAAGCACCTTAAAAAGATGCTTGCAAACGTTAAATTGCCGGAGAGTTTTGCGGATTCGAGAGAATTTGATCCAAAAGGGATTGTAGTTGTGCAGCCAATGCACTATTTGTAGCTTGGGCTTCGGCGATTTTTTCTTTGAGTTTGACGATTACGTCAATTCTTTCGATAAATTTCATAAGGACTCCTCGCAGTGATTTATAACACTTAAGCAAGGAATATTCCAAAATTAGAGAGTAGGTAAGAGCTGTAATTCCATTTTTATAGCATAACCATTTTGGCGTAATTGATAAATGTGTTGGTACCCCAAGTCGTTATACGCTTTTGATACCGTATCAAAATACGCTTTATGGTTGTCGAGATAGGTAAAAAGAGGGGTCTCGATCACACTGTCGAGATAGAGTTCGCTGATAATCTGTCGAATCTCTTTTTCTTTGGTTGCATATGCCGCATAAGATTGTTCCGAAGGTTCTTTGATATAAGCGGTGCGTAATTTCTCAAGATCGTCATAGCCCGTTTTCAATTCATACAACCCGATCTGTTCAAGAGATGCGATAAAAGAGTGTTCATGCTGCTGTTGGAAAAGGCTCTTTTGACGAAGCGTTTTCATATACGGGGCAAATTTTTGATTGAGTTGGACACTCTGTTTTTTATAATCTGCAAGCAACGTTTCGATCTTATCGACACTTATACCTTGCTTTTTACGTGTATCCAACTCAATTGAGATTTGATCGAGGGACATTTCGAGAGGCTGAATCGATTGCTCGTCACCGTGCCGGACGATTTGTCGTAGTAACCGCTCGCTATCCGAAAAAAGTTCTGCAGACGTTCGCGGTGTATGACTCTCGGCAGCAACGTTTTTTGTTGTAGAAGATGCCGGATTTAAAGCCATCCAAAAAAAACCGGTTGCAGCTAATAAACCGACAGGAAGAAGAAGTAAAAGTTTTTTCATCAGGATAGACCTCCGCAGAGAATATACGGAAGTTTAGGTCAAAGTGATTACAACGGTATTACGTACTAATTAAAGAGTTTTGAGTATTTTTTCCACCACTTCTGCAGGATTTTGAGCTTTGTAAATCGGGCGTCCGACAACGATGAAATCGACTTGTTCAGCACGTGCCGTCTCTATGGTGGCTACACGTTCCTGATCTCCGGCATCTTCGCCGAATGGACGGATACCGGGGGAAAGAGTGATAAATTCTTTGGAAGTCAAAGCTTTTATCGAGGCGCTCTCATACGCACTGCATACGACACCGTCCAACCCGGCTTCATGGGCATCTAGTGCGAAACGGTCTGCTTTTGCGGCAATCGGGGTATTATAGACATGGTTAAATTCATTCTCTTCAAAAGAGGTGAGTGCCGTTACGGCTAGGACAAGCGGGCGTTGTTCATACGGCACAAGCCTCTGCATCACTTCACGCATCGCTTTACGTCCTGCCGAAGCATGGACATTGAACATATCTACTCCTAGTCCCATGATCGACTCTGCCGCATCAGCCATTGTATTCGGAATATCGTAGAGTTTAAGGTCAAGAAAGATTTTAAAGTCGGGATTGATCGATTTTATAGCATCGATAAACGGTTTACCGTCACGGATATACGATCGAAGTCCTACTTTTAGCCAGAGCGGATAATTTTTTATCTTCCGGACTAGGTCGAGATTTTCTTCTTGACTCGGGAGATCAAGGGCGACACATAATTGCATAATGAGCCTTTGTTGTAAAGAATAGTAAAAGTATAACGCAGGGAAGTTTTGAAAGGGTTTAGACGGGGTACTGTCGCCAATCTTAAAAAAATACCCATTTATGTTACGTTAATAATTCATTGAGAAAAACAGCTTACAATATTTCCAGAGTAACCAACAAAGGAAAAACGATGAAAAAGAATTTAATCGCGACGTTAATGGCAGGTTTGTTGATCGGTTCAGGTGCATTGTATGCATCGGTGTACAAGGTTGACCCTTCACACACCAATGTCGGTTTTAAAGTGAAACATATGATGATTAGTACGGTGACGGGAAAGTTTAATACTTTTACCGGAACGTATGATCTTGATAAAGGACAGTTTAAAGCGTTAAGCGGACAAATTAAAACGGCATCTATCGATACGGGAATTGCAAAACGCGATGACCATTTACGCAGTGCCGATTTTTTCGATGCGGTTAAATTTCCGGATATAACGTTTACGATGACAAGTGCAACCAAAGATAAAATGACGGGGAACCTGACGATTCACGGTATCACCAAAAAAGTGGTTATGGATATCGATATGGGCGGTGTCGTAGAAGACCCATGGGGCAATATGCGTTCAGGATTCGTCTTGACAGGTTCGATCAACCGTAAAGATTTCGGGCTTAATTGGAATAAAGCGATCGAAGCCGGCGGTGTTGTTGTCGGAGACGAGATTAAACTCGTGGTCGAGGTCGAAGGTATCGAAGAATAATTAAAGCATTTTGATAAAACCGTCCCGTTTGGGGCGGAATCCTCGCAGGTCATTAATCGAAAGTCCTCTTTGTTTTCCCCATATAATTATAGAGATACATTTATGCATTTTCGCGTAATCGTTTAAATAGTCGACCATTTCCAGAGTTAAATGTTCGTAGGTCTCCATCGCTATAAAATCGTCGACGATCAAATGGCGACCGAGTTCCAGATTTTCACGGATACTGACTCCTGCATAAATACGTAAGTTTCCCCGTTCATAAGCACCGATAGGTCGGTAGTCTTTAGGATATTGCGAAGCGATAAAATGATCGAAAGTTTCTGGCGTCAGTTCGGGTCGTAAGGTTAAAAGAAGTGAATACCCCTCCTGTATCTCGGAAAGGGATAGCTCACGAAACTGCATGGAAAAATCAGTTTCCTAACGCACTGAGCTGCGCATTGATTTTGGATACTTTATCTTCGGCATCGGCCAGTCCTTCACGATTTTGGATGATGACCGCTTCCGGGGCATTAGCGACAAAGCGTTCATTGGAGAGCATCCCGCGCAATTTATCTGCCTCTTTTTGAAGTTTTTCACGTTGTTTGCTCAAACGATCGATAATCGGGCTGAGGTCAATCGCATCGGTAGGGAGATAAACCTCGACCGCTTCCCCGATATCACTGATGGCATTGTCGATTTTTGACTCTGTGAAATGTAGAGTTTCGACTTTTGCCAGACGGGTGATAAAAGGGGACATCATAGCATGGTGACCGCTGCATTTGAGATAAGCCAGATCGATTTTTTGGTTCCCTAAATCGACCAAAGTCTTCGCACGTCGGATAGTGATAATGGCATCCATGATAATAGAAAATTCCGATTCGATCGCTTCATCGGTTTGAGTATTTTCAGGGTATGCCATAATCATAATCGAATTGCCCTCTTCGAGAGATGTCCCGGAAAGCTCGTGATATAAGTATTCGGTGATGAACGGCATAAACGGATGGAGGAGTTTCATCGATTCTTTGAAAATGCTTCCGAGTTCATTAACGCTCTCTTTGGACGCTTTCCCCAGCTCAATACCCCAGTCGCAGAATTCATTCCACAAAAAGCGATACAGTACCGTTGCTGCATCGTTGAAACGGTATTCGTCCAAAAAGGCTCTGGTCTCTGCCGTAGCACGATGGAAACGGCTCAGCATATAACGCCCTAATGGAGTTACAACTTTCTGTTCAGTCAAATCTTTGAATGTCGGTACATTCATTTGGAGGAATTTAGAGGCATTGAAGAGTTTGTTGGTAAAGTTGCGGCTTTGTTCCAACCGGTCATTACTTAGACGGATGTCACGCCCTTGCGCGGCGAGAACGGCGAGTGTAAAACGGAGTGCGTCGGCACTGTATTTTTCGACCATATCGAGCGGATCGATGACGTTGCCTTTGGATTTGGACATTTTTTGTCCGTTTTCATCCCGTACCAATGCATGGAGATAGATATGATTAAACGGCAATTCTCCCGTAAAACTTTCTCCCATCATCATCATCCGTGCGACCCAGAAGAACAGAATATCGAAGCCGGTGATGAGAAGGGTATTCGGATAAAAACAGGCCATGTCTTCGCTGGTGAAGAGTTTTCCGTCCGCCGCAGCACCGTTACCCCATCCCAGAGTTGAGAACGGCCAGAGTGCAGAACTGAACCATGTATCGAGGACATCGGGATCTTGGGTAAAGGATTGGCTCGAACAATGCGGACAGGACGAAGGATGTTCTTCAAGGCTGGCCCATTCATGACCGCAGTCATCACAGTAAAATACCGGAATACGGTGTCCCCACCAAAGCTGGCGTGAGATACACCAGTCGCGGAGGTCCCCCATCCATGCGTTATAACTGTTGATCCAGTGTGCCGGGAAGAATTGCGCCAGTCCGGCATTAGTTTTTTCGATCGACTTTTTGGCTACCTCTTTACGTACGAACCACTGTTTGGAGATGTAAGGCTCGACGATATTTTTACAGCGGTAACAATGTCCTACCTGATGGGTATGTTCTTCGATTTTTTCAATAAATCCGGCTTCTTCAAGGCGCTTGACGATGACTGAACGGGCTTCAAGACGTTCTAGCCCTTCAAATTCACCCGCATGATGGTTCAAGATACCTTTCTCATCGAATACGGTAATGAATTCCAAATCATGACGTTTGCCCACTTCGTAGTCGTTGGTATCATGAGCCGGGGTGACTTTAACGACACCCGTTCCGAATTCGCGGTCGACATGAGCATCTGCGATGATCTTAATCTCGCGGTTGATCAAAGGTAGGGTTACGCTTTTGCCGATGAGATGGAGGTAGCGCTCATCATCAGGATGAACCATTACTGCCGTATCGCCGAAATAGGTTTCGGGACGGGTGGTAGCGACCACGATATGACCGCTGCCGTCGCTGAACGGATATCGCATATGGTAGAAGTTGCCTTGGTGCTCTTCGTGTTCTACTTCGATATCGCTCAGAGCACCGTCATGGGTACACCAGTTGACCATGTAGTTTCCGCGAACGATGAAGTTTTGATTATAGAGGTGGACAAATGCCTCTTTAACCGAAGATTTTAGCCCCTCATCCATCGTAAAGCGTTCGCGGCTCCAGGCAGGTGAAACGCCAAGTTTACGCATCTGTCCCACGATTGTTCCGCCGCTATGCTCTTTCCATTTCCAGACCCGTTCCAAAAAGGCTTCACGACCTAACTCTTCTTTGGTCTTTCCTTCGGCAAGGAGCTGTTTTTCAACGACGTTTTGGGTCGCAATACCGGCATGACCGGTCCCCGGTTGCCAGAGGGTTTTATATCCATCCATCCGTTTGTATCGGGTGATGATATCGATAAGGGTATGGTTTAATGCATGACCTATATGAAGTGAACCGGTAACATTGGGAGGTGGAAGCATAATCGCAAAGTGTTTATTCGGTTTAATGATAGTCTTGTTTCCGTCTACTTCAAAATAACCCCGATTTTCCCATATAGGGTAATAGGTTTCTTCAATATTTTTGGGATCATAATGGGGTGCTGACATAAGAAGGCCTTGGGTTCAAAAAATATCGCGAATTATACCAAAACCTGGTTTGAAATTCAGAGGAACGTTTTTTGCTTTGTCTTTTTTATATTAAATACTGCTAAAGGATAACGATGCAATATGAAGTAAAATCGATGATACTTGGATTCGAACAAGTGGATCGTGTCGAATTAAAAGAGGTCGATGAGTTGTTCTCCACGCTGAAAAGTGTTCGCGGAGGTGACGTCAGTTTCACGCTTGTCAATCCTTATCTTTTAAGAGAATATTCATTCGATCTTCCGACGGCTATTAGAGTACTATTGGATATTAATGAAAAATCCAACGTACTGGTATATAATGTCGCCGTTATTCAAGACCCGCTCGACGAAACGTATATCAACTTCACCGCTCCGCTTATTTTCAATCAGGACAATGCGACTATGGCTCAAGCGGTATTGGATGTACAGTATCATCCTGATTTCGGTTTAGCAGAACCGATTAAAAAATTTAAAGCACGATCCGCCTCCTGAAACATTGGGGGCTTTAAGGAGCCTCTTGCCACTTTCACGCCTCAATGAGCAACAATATACTGCTGCAACCGCTCCGTATGGACACAATCTTATTATTGCTTCAGCCGGTACGGGAAAAACCTCTACGATTGTAGGCCGTATTGCGCATTTGATTTCCAAAAATGTCAAACCTGAAGAGATTTTGTTACTCACGTTTACCAACAAGGCTGCGCAGGAGATGGTTGATCGCGTTGCCATATTTTTCGGGCGTGAGATCGCTTCCAAAATCGATGCGGGGACATTTCATGCCGTAAGTTATCGATGGCTTAAACGTAAAGACGGCAAAGTGGTATTAAAACAGCAACGTGAACTGAAAACGCTGTTCCGAAGTGTGTATGAAAAACGGACATTCAGCCACATCGATTGTTCTACATCCGCGTATGGGGCCAATTATTTATATGATGTGTATTCTTTTTATCAAAATACGGAACTAGTGGTCAATTTCGAAGAGTGGATCAAAGCCCGACAGGATGAGCATGCCGTATACGCAGCTATTTATGCCGATATTATCGATGAATTTGAAGCATTAAAAAAAGAGTACGGTTTTGTCAATTTCAATGATCTGTTACTGCAAATGAGGGAGCTGGCTCATCAGAGCGATTTAGGTTACAAAGAAGTGCTAATTGATGAATATCAGGATACTAACGCGCTTCAAGGTACCCTTATCAATGCGATGCGTCCACCGTCACTTTTTTGCGTCGGAGACTATGATCAGAGTATTTACGCGTTTAACGGAGCGGATATTTCTATTATTGGTTCTTTTAGTAAAAATTATGGGGATGCCAAAGTATATACTCTTAATAAAAATTACCGCTCCACAGTGCCGATATTGACATTGGCAAATACCGTTATCGCTTACAACGAGCGGATTTATCCTAAAGCCCTTGAAGTGACGCGTACGGGAGATGCCCAAAGTCCGGCATTATTAATTTACGATGAACTGTTTGATCAATATCACGGGATTGCTCAAATGATTGGCGATTCATCGACTGAGAGAGAAGAAATAGCGGTTATTTTTCGTAATAATGCATCAGCTGACGGCATTGAAGCAACTTTGCGCGAAATGGGAATACCGTGCCGTAGGAGAGGGGGAACCAGTTTTTTTGATTCTAAAGAGATCAAAGCATTATTGGATATGTACACTTTATTGGTGAATGAGTCGGATATGATGGCGTTTATTCATCTCTTCGATTATGCCAAAGGGGTCGGAAGTGCAATTGCAAAAGAGCTCTTTGTCGCACTTCAAAAATTAGGGAACGGTTCTTTTATCCGGGGATTGTATTCACCGGATATCGCAATTTCAAACCCTTTTGAAAAACGGCGTTTGAATCATCAGTTGGGATTGTTTGACGATTTTGCCGAGCTCGGAAGTGCGGGACGATTTGCCAAGCTGGGATTTGATCCTAATTTTATGGGTAATCCGATTTTAAAGCATGCTAAATTATCGAAAGATTCGGCTACCTTTCTACACGATTTATTTATTCTCTTCAGGCAACTGCGGGATATAAAAGAGCCGAAGGCAGCCGTGCAAAAAATAGCTCTTTCGGCTCTTTATGCTCACGTGATCGAACACCTCTCACATCGTCGGGCGACAATGGAAAACGGCTCCATCGACGAACGGCTAAAAACCGAATCGCAAGAACGGATTCGACGAAAACTGACACTTTTATTTGAGCTTTCACGCCCGTATAAAGATCATGAACGATTTTTAAATGCCATGGTTTTGGGATCCCAGGATCTGACACAAGGAGAGGGGGTTCATCTTCTCAGCATTCATGCTTCGAAAGGGTTAGAGTACAAAGAAGTCTATGTCATTGACTTGATGGATGGACGATTTCCTAACAGAAAATTGATGAGTCGTAGCGGCAGTATCGAAGAAGAACGACGACTCTTTTATGTTTCGGTTACTCGGGCGAAAGATCGATTATTTCTCAGTTATGCCAAATATGACAAAATCAAAAAAACCAATTTTGTCCCATCCCAATTTTTATTTGAAACCGGTCTGATCCCTAAAGATGAGACTTATACAACCCTTGTGGCTAAAGGTTTGCTCGAAGAGGTTTGACCCTCTTCTTAACGGCGGCCTTGTACGGCGTTCCCCATTTCCCACATCGGCAAGAAAATCCCCAAAGCTAACAAGACGACCATACACGCGATAATTAGTAGCATGATCGGTTCAATTGCTTCGGAGAGACCGTCGATGATGGCATCAAAACGCATTTTATAGTATTCCATGACCTTTTGCATCATCGCATCAAGCTGACCGCTCGATTCTCCGGCGGAGATCATTTGGATGATCAT
>NZ_CALDDG010000015.1 GCF_937936435.1 uncultured Sulfuricurvum sp.
TCCTAACTCTCCTCTGCGCCATTTTGATTTATTATACGGTCTCTCCCGATATCGAACAAGAAAACGCAAAGCTCATTGACGATATACGGCTCGTAGAACACAAAATCGCTTCCGATGAAAATGTGGACCAACTGATGAAACAGACCTCAGAACTCGTTCGCAAAGACCGCTTCAACGACAAAGCGAACCGAACGCTTTTTATGGACCCGACACTTCCTGACGCTCTTGTATTTGCCTCGTTACAACAATCCATACGTGATGACGTCAATGCAAGCGGTATCGAGATGACCAATCTTTCGTGGGGAGAACCTTCGACAAATGACGACAGCCCTTATACGCTCCTACCCCTTACCCTCGCGTTCAAGGGATCGCCGAAAAACTGCACCGACTTTTTCACTCTTTTGCGCCGACACGGCAAACTGCTCTATATCGAGAATTTATCGGTCGTCCAATACATGAATTCACTCTCCGTCGTAGCCGACTTGTATACGTATCGGATAAATGATCTTAAAAAATCTCAGGCGGAAAAAGAATGAATAAAACACAATGGTACCTCATTGGTTTTTCTACGGTAATCCTCGTCGGATGGATGCTCATGCAATTCGCCGCACTGCAAAGCGCACTCTCCGAACCGATGAATCTCCCCTCTTCCAAACCGAAACCTCCTGAAATATCGCCATTGGTCCAAACTCTTTTTACTCAAAAAACAAAAGATTCACTCGCGTTTTCAAACGATGCGGTATGGGGAATTTTTCCTAAAATAGACCCGAAAAACCCTACACCGAACGCCGTGATCTTTACACCTGCGGTTGCCGGAAAAATGCCTCGCATCTGCGTCGGTATTTCATGCTACGAATTTATGGGTCTCAGCGGAAAAAAAGGGCTTTTTTTTGACACCAACGTCACGGCTACGAAAAAAACCCTCTCCGTCGGTGCCGGGGCGACTCTGTACAAACCGCTGCGGGTAAAACAGGTTACGAACCATTCCATCGTCATGCTCGATACGAAAACCGGGACGACTTACGAAATGTCTTTGTTTAAAATCGACCTTGACCAATACAAACCAAAATCCGAATCGCCCAAAGGAAAATAATGAAAACCTCTCATACACTTTCGATGATCGCCACTTTACTCTTGATATGGGGATGCGGTGCCAAAACTCCGGAAGTCCCTACCGACGTCTCTCTTAAACAAACCGAGGAGGGAACCGTAACCGTTCAAGAGAACAACGTTACCGCGCCGGATGCCAACCTAAGCGACAAAGAACGTTACAAAATCACGTTTGAAGCTCCGCCGCTCACGTCCCCTTTCGATGCCGAAATCATCAATAAAAAACAACCCCGTTATACAACCCCTCAGCCGGAAGAACTACCCCCTCCGCCTCCTTTGACGCTCAACGACAAACGTCCCGTTAAACTCTCCGTTGAAAAAATACCGGTCGGAAAATTTGCGGAAGTCGCACTCGGCAGTGTTCTGGGAATCAATTACGTGATTACTCCCGAAGCCGCAGCTAAAATGAATCCGGTCAGTCTCAATATGGCGGCCTCGATGAAAGGTGAAGATTTTTTTGCTATTGCCCAAAAAATCATTAACGACAACGGTCTGCTTCTCAGCAAAGAAGCGGGATCAACGGTTTTCATCACCGTAAAACCTCCGAAAGTCGACGCCAAATTCAACCCTTCTATCCAAGACACCAATATCTACTACGGACGCACACTCGATGCCAACGTTCCCGACAGCCGTCAGATCACGATGTTTATCCCTTATTATTATGTTGAGATGATGACTCAGTTCCCCCATATCAAAAACTTTGCCCTCTCATCGAACGTCACCTATCAAATCTTTACCGATCAAAAAGTTATGATGATCAAAGACCTCGCGGGAAATATCAAAAAAGCGCTTACCTACGTAGACCTTTTTGACCGTCCGACAATGAAAAACAAAACAGCGCAAATCATCCCGCTGCGTTATGTAGGAGCCAAAAACTTTATCGATCGTGTTCGTGAAGTCCTCCCGAGCGTCGGTGTGCCGGTAGCGAAAAAAGTAGGTGATCTCGGACTGTTTTTGCAAGAACTGCCGGAGCTGCAATCGATTCTGGTTATTTCTGATAAAGACGAATGGGTCAATCAGCTTTTATACTGGCGCGACAAATTTGACAGTTTGACCGCATTGGGAGATTCTCCGCGGATGTTCGTTTATCAGGTCAAAAACCGCAAAGCCGATGAAATCGTCTCCCTCGTAACCGGAGTCAATTCTGCCAAAGCGACGAACGAAACAAGCTCGGCAACCTCTTCAAGCAGCACATCGACCAATACCGCTACAACGACTGCGGCAAAAACTCCGTCAAAAACCAATACGCCGACCAGCTCCGGAGGGGGATTGATCAATGACGTTAAAATCGTCGCCGACACCAATACCAACAGCCTCATCATCTATACTTCTCCGGAGCGCTACCGTGAAATCGAAACGATTTTACAAAGTATCGACACCCTTCCCCGCCAGGTTATGGTCGAGGTAACGATTGCCGAACTCACCCTGACCGATAAACTCTCATACGGGTTGGAGTGGTATCTCAAACACGACGGAAGCAGTTTTTCCGGCTCGCTTCAAACAGTAGGGAACCTCGGTCTGGGCAGCAGCGGGTTGACGGGAAGCATCTTTAAAAGTACCGCCGATTTCAGTGCATTGATCAATGCATTTGCCCAAAAAAATCAGATCAACATCCTCTCTCGGCCGAAACTGGTTGTCCTGGATAATCAAGAAGCGACGATCAATGTCGGGACTGAAGTTCCGATTTTGACGTCACAGACCACGGCATCCTCGACGACAACAACCGATACCGCGACGACACAAAGCGTCCAATACCGTACAACCGGGGTCATTTTGGTCGTCAAACCGACGGTCAACAGCGGCGGTGTCCTCACACTGGCAATCAACCAAAGCGTCAGTGAGGCACAGACAAACAACCTCTCCAGTATCAGTTCCCCTCTGATTCTAAACCGTTCGATCAATACGAACGTTGTTTTGCGCAGCGGAGAATCCGTTATGCTCGGCGGACTCATCAGTGAAAATAAAAGCAGCGGAAATAACCGCGTTCCTCTTTTCGGAGACATTCCTTTGCTCGGCAATCTTTTCAAAACGACCTCCAACAGTTCGACCAAAACCGAACTCGTCGTTCTCGTCAAACCGGTTATCATCGAATCGCTTGCCGATTATTCCACTTTATCCCAAGCCATGGGCACTATCAGCGAATCGGAATAAGCTTCCGATTCTCCTCTTAAAAAACAATTTCTTATCTTGCTTTCCTCCCATCTCCCCCATTTTCCCCCATTTTTGTAGCTGTTTTTTCGATTTTCGTGTCAAATTTGTAACACAAAAGTTGAAAAAATTCTACTTTTAGAAACGATTAAGAACGATTTATGTAAGATGTCAGCAGAAATCCCGAGGTGTCGGGCTTTCGGCCGAAATTTACACACCATTTAAAAGGAGTCTTAATGACTAAAGGTCTTAAATACGGTGCACTAAGCGTTATCGCGAGCGCACTTCTTTCTACATCAGCATTCGCATATACACTTTCTGACTATGCTGGAAAATCAATCGGTGTCGTTAGCCACAACACAGCACAAACAAAAGCAAGTGAGCTTAGCACATCTGCAGCCATCGCAAACATCGATCTTGGGGATTACACTCCGAACGATATCGCTTTGACAACTCTTTCAAACCCGACTTTCAACTATGCTGTTACAGCTGGAACATTGACACTTGATTTGACTTCAGGAATAGGTAAATACTACTATGTCGTTGAATCTACAACAACAACTGCTGGTATCCCGGATATCACTAACGCAACTGACAAAGTTGTAGCAAAATACACTGCTGGTTCTGGTACATCTACAATCGCATTCGGTGCGACTGGTCCACAAGTATCTAACGGCGGTAAATACGTTATCGTTCAATCAGAAGACGATGCAACAATGGATGCTTCTACAACGGTTGCTTCTATTACTATAACTTCACCACTAACTCGTCAAGGTATCACGTACACACAAACAAGTGCTGCTACAACTGATAAAGTTGTCGTAAACCTTGGACAAGGGGATTCACAAAGCGTTTCTGACGTTGCTATCGCAACTATCTTGACTGCTAGCAAACAATTGTGCGGAACTATCGTCGGTGTTTCTAAAACAATCGATCCATTGGATGATTTCAAATCTTTCAACCTTCAAGGTGTAGCATGTGGTGCTAACAACCAAGATACACAAGATACTGTTTACGCTATCGTTCACGCTAGCGACTACGATATCGATGCTGTTTCTGCTGCAACTGACGACGTAACTGTTACTGTTACATCTGACAAACCGCTTCCGGCTGGTACAACTGCGTCTATCGCAACTGTTGCAAGCTCTACAAACATCGGTGGTGCATTGAGAGAAGCTCTCGGCGGAACACCTGCTGCGTGTACAATCACTACTACTGCTACAAACAGTACTGTTTCTTGTCCGTTGGTTAACGTTGACGGTGTAAACCTCTTGGCTGCTACTGCAAACGGATTCACTGGTTCAGCTGCTGCTGTAACTTTCACTGTTGACGGTAACCACGCTATCGAGCGTACACACTTCACTGCGTCTATCGCATATGATTTCAGCAATCCTGGTGCAACAGATTACACTGGAAGCAACCTTCTTGTAGCTGATCTTGATGCAAACACATGGAACTACAACGGTGCTGTTGTAACTATTCCAAGTATCAACTCTAACGCTGATACAAACACTCAAGTTAAATTGAACAACAACTCTGACCAAAATGCTCGCGTATTCTGGAACTTGTCTGACGATGCTGGAAACGTAGCTTCTATGATCGAAGTTGCTGCAGTATCTGGTAACACTGGTCTTGCTGCTGGTGCATCTGACACATGGTTGGCATCTACACTTAAAGCGGCTGCTGCTGCAAACGGTATCGGTGAAAAATTCCGTGCTGAAGCGGTTGTAACTGCTACTGAGGGTGTTGATGGTGTAACTGTTATGATGATTAACGGTGGACGCGATCGCGTTATCCCAACTACTATCGACAATGCAACTGGTGCAGACTTCGTTCGCTAAGTCTTCTTTTCCAAAGGCTCCTGCCTTTGGAATCCTTTTTTTTCCCCATTTTCTTTCATCATATTAAATTTCTATTAACGCTACTGACGCTATAATCCCCTTATTGAAACTGCAGATAAGGACTTTTTGTAATGTTACGCCTATTTTTCTTTTATGCGCTCTGTATTTCGGCACTTTATGCCGCAACTTTGCAAGACGCCGACAAAGCATATAAACAAAAAGAGTACTCTAACGCTCTGAAACTCTATCACGAACTGGCAGATACCAACAATACCGACGCGATGCGTAAACTCGGAATCATGTATGAAAAAGGTCAGGGAGTAAAAGCGGATAACGCCAAAGCGATGCAATACTACAAAGCTGCAGCGGCGAATGGAAGCCTGGACGGCTATTTCAACGTCGGATTGCTTTATCAAAATGGCGTAGGGATACCACGCGATTTAAATGCTTCAATAACGTATTACACCTATGCCGCCGATAAAGGGCATACACGTTCACAGCACAATCTGGCACTTATCTACGATGAATCCAAACCTCCTTATACCGATGAAAAAAAAGCGTTTCACTATTATACGTTGGCAGCGAATAAAGGATTTTCTTTATCCATAGCTCAGCTCGCCACCATGTATGCTACAGGACGCGGATGTGACCGCAACGATACCAAAGCCGTAGAACTCTACAAAAAAGCCCTGAGTATGGAAGACAACTCACGGGCACAATACAACGTCGCTTTAATGATCGCCCGAGGATTGGGGACAGAGCGCAATGCTGTTTTAGCTTACGCATTATGGGATGCCAATGCACTCTTAGGGGATGAAGATTCGGGTTATAACCGAGATGTTCTCAAAAAACGGATGGATCCGATTGATGTATCAAAAGCACAGACACTGGCAAAAAACCGTAAGAAAATGATCGAAATGATTATTGCCAAATAATCACTCAAACACTCCCCCTTTTCTCTTCGGGAGAAAATCTATACACAGTATTGCACACCAAAGGAGACTCTGACATAATGGCTGTTGAATTGTTTCCATCTAATATTCTCGCGCTGAAATTAATATTCGATGGTATAGTATATGGGTAATACCGCTATCAGCGTTCACGATCTGAATAAAACATACAAGCTCTATGATCACCCTATCGATCGGCTCAAAGAAGCTCTGCATCCGTTAAGACGCTCATACCACCATGACTTCAAAGCATTAAGCGATATAAGCTTCGATATAGCAAAAGGTGACAGTATCGGCATTATCGGTAAAAACGGTGCCGGTAAAAGTACTCTCCTCAAAATCATCACAGGAGTCTTGACACCTACATCCGGCAGCGTGAAAGTGCATGGGCGTATCGCCTCTTTGTTAGAACTGGGAGCAGGTTTTAATCCTGAATATACCGGAATCGAAAACATCTATCTTCAAGGTATGTTAATCGGATACACCCGTACCGAAGTGGACGAAAAAATTGCCGATATTATCGCATTTGCGGATATCGGTGAATTTATTTACCAAAGTGTCAAAATATACAGCAGCGGTATGTTTGCGCGGCTCGCGTTCGCAGTCGCAATCCACGTCGATCCGGATATCCTCATTGTGGATGAAGCACTCAGTGTCGGAGACTTTGCCTTTCAATACAAATGTTTTCAGGCTTTTCGACGTTTTCAAGAAACGGGGAAAACGATTCTGTTTGTCAGCCACAGCACTCAGCAAATTATTCAGTACTGCAACAAAGCGCTTTTAATGCATGAAGGGAAAATGGTAACGTTTTCCGAAGATGTCGAAAAAACGACTTATGAATATGAAATGTTAATCCGTCAACACGATATTCCCCACAAAACACGCTCTGCTACAGTACCGGAAACGATAGATACCGCAGCCAATACGGACATAGGAGAACACCGTTTCGGTACACATGAAGCCCTCTTTTCGCGAGTCA
>NZ_CALDDG010000016.1 GCF_937936435.1 uncultured Sulfuricurvum sp.
AACCACTATTTCAAACCGTATATGCGCTTGTTCGAAAACCTTCAGAACGGTATCAAACGGGCCAGAACCGGAGATTTTTCATTCCGCTTTACCACGTCGTTGAAAAACGCGGGCAGCGAAGTAGCCGATCAAATGAATACCCTTTTCCAAAAGATGGAAGAGACTTTCGGCGGAATCAAACACAACCTCAATACGTTTGCCTCCAGTTCCAACATCTCCTGCAGCGATCCTCTCAGTATGGCGGGGATCATTATCCAAGAACTCTCCGATGTTTATAAATTCAAGAAAACCATCGAACTCGACGGCAGCAAAGATGCCATTTACGCCCGTTTCGTTTATGTCATTGCGGAAAAATTCGGTTTTAAACATTTCGCCCTATATGAAGTCGACAAAATCTCTAAAGAGCGAAAACTCATCCATATTTCCGACGGCAAAAGCTTTTGTTTGCCGATCGCGGATGCCAATGCCATGGAGTGTCGTGCCTACCGTACGGCGAGTGACGTCTACTCGACCGACTTTCCGAATATTTGCAGCAACTGTGCCAATGAAATCCAGTATTCCTGTATTCCGTTTAACATCAATGATGATTTGGCACTCATCCTCTCGTATTCCGCAAAAGATGCCCATACGATTGAGATGATGAATCTCTCGCTTGCAAGTATCAAAAACTATTTTGAAGCGGCAAAAGCGGTCATAGAGAGCCGGACGCTAATGGATAAATTGCGAGATTCCTCTTTGCGTGACGGAGCTACACGCCTTTATAACCGCCGATTTTTGGAAGAATTCATCGATAAAAGTGCCGAGCAGGCTCTGCGTTCGCACATTACCTATGCGGTGTTGATGATCGATATCGATTATTTTAAAATGGTCAACGATACTTACGGACACGATTCGGGAGATATTGTCATCAAATCACTGGCCGAAATCTTACAAGAAAGTATCCGCAAGTCCGACCTTGCTATTCGCTACGGCGGTGAAGAGTTCGTCGTCTTGTTGCATAATACAACGCCGGAAGGGGCTATTAACGTAGCTGAAAAAATACGTACCCGTTTTCATGAGAAAAAATTCCGCTTCGGCAACGACACGGTCGAAAAAACCCTCAGTATCGGTATCGCACACTTCCCAACCCAAGCCGACTCGATCTGGAAAGTGATCAAATTCGCCGATATCGCTTTATACGAAGGGAAACACACGGGACGCAACCGCGTCGTAGCATTCGAAGAACGGATGTTTAACGGAGGGGACGAGTTTTAAATCAGCATCGTTTTCGGATCGTATTCCAAAACGATATTCCCTCCTTGATGTTTTGCCTCCAGCAACGCCCGCTTGGCAAACTCTATCCCCTCGATTACATCCGGTGTCTGTGTCGGGAATAAAGAGACGCCGATACTGACCGTTTTGAGGATAGCATAGGTATTGACTCGAATTTTCTTTTTAAACGATGCCCGGATCGCTTCCGCAACCGCTAACACCTCTTCACGTTCATAATCGTACAAAATGACGGCGAACGTATCGCCGCTATAGCGGACGAGAATGTCCCCTTTTCGAATCGCTTCTTGAATATTTCGGGCGATCGCTTTGATCACTTCATCCCCGATTTGATGGTCGTATGAGTGATTGATCACATTAAACTGATCCATATCGATCATTAAAATTCCGTACGGGATAATCGTCCGGGTCGATTGTGCCACAATAAGTTTGGATATCTCTTCAAGATAAATCCGGTTATAAAGCTGTGTCAGTGAATCTACGCGTACGGTTTGCTGCAATTTTTTGTTGATGATCTGCAAGCGTGATGCGTTGATGTAATTGCCCAGTTGCTCAAGCGCCGAACGGATATTTCCGATAGCCCGTGCATCATATGTGACCAAAGAGATGACAATATCCAAATCGTCTACGATCGGATAGCTGCGGCAAACGTAATGAACATCCGGATCGATCATTTTCGGACACGCAACTTCACATTGAGACGAATCGATAATACCGCTGAGACGATCGGCACGGCATCCGCTGAGCGCATCGCACAAGAGATTCTTCTCGCTATGGATAAGATGAGTCGTTTTGTCTCTAGGATTGACTTCCAAAATATTAAAATCACTCAATGTCCAACGCGTTCGCAAAAGGGCGATAATCCGCCCGTAAACTTCCTCGATACTCTGATCCTTTTCGATAGCCGTTCGAAAATGCTCTACCTCGTACAATTGATCGATCCCGCTTTTCAGCGTATAGAGTGGGTCACTGTTGATCTGATCGAGTTTGATGAGCGTTCCCATTTTTTTACCGCTTTCAGACAATGTCGAATGCAGTTTCTCCATCACTGCATTCGTCCACATGGCTGCATAATAGCCATCCGCACTCTCCGACTGCTCTATTCGATAGGTATAATCTCCCCCTTCGGCTTTTTCCATCGTTACGGCAACGGCATTTAAAGTCTCTTTATACGAAACGATAAAACGCCACACCATTTTTAAAAGATAATAGGTCAGCAGAATGAAAAATACGATTGCCGTCGATATGGCCAGTAACCCTGTCACTTTTAAATCATTAATATCGATCTCTAAAGAGACAGCCCCAAGCGTGTCCCCCGCTTTTGCATCATGACAGCTTAAGCAGTCGATTTTTCCCTTCTCCGTTGCGACATAAGGTACCGAAATACGGTAGAGGGTATCAGAGAAGAGTTTGCCGGAAACGTCGGTAACCGTTTTTCCTTCCCGTAGAACGGCACGGTCGATATCGTCACGGCTCTCTTGCAGATAGACACCCTTTCCGTATTGACGATTTAGAGCATCGGAGCGTACTACCCACGCATGTTTAACATTATCTAAGCTCTCGAGTTGTTTGAGAAGTTCATTCTGGTATTCGGCACTGCCGGTTATCATATGCGACGTGAGGGATTCTTGGATAATTTGTGTTGCTAGAAGGGCACGGCTTTCAGCCGATTGAAGCCCCATATATCTAAAGGTCGCGACCAAAATGGCGACAAAGAGTACCATCACTGCGATAATACTCATGATGAAGCTAAAAAATGTCTTTTCTTTTTTCATTATTATAACTTTTTATGTAAATGGATCGATTATACTGAAAAAAAGATTAGAATTGTTAGAAAAGGGGGAATTCTCCCTCCTAAGAGGAGAGAAAGAAACGGTTTTAGTGACAACCGCAGCCGGTGCCGCAACTGCCGCTGCTGGCAGGTGCTTCTTGTTTCGGCGCGGCGGCAGTAGAACATGCCGATACGCCAGGAGGGGTATTCGGTTGAATCGCCTGATTATCGACACCCCCCTCTTCGTTGATTTTCTCAATCGTTGCCCAAAGCGCTTCTGCCGCTTTCATATAACGCTTCGCCGTTTCAGAGGTCGGTGCATGATACGTCACCGGTTTTCCTTCGTCACCGCCGGTTCGTACCGCCGGCTCTATCGGAATCTCGGCAAGGATACAGGTCTCGAACTGATCCGCCATCGCTTTGGATGTCCCTTTGCCGAAGATATCGTATTCGACTCCGGTATCCGGAGCGATAAATCCCGACATGTTCTCAACGACACCCGCGATCGGAATATGAAGTTTTTTGAACATATCCAAGCTCCGTCGAGAATCATCCAACGATACCATCTGAGGAGTAGTTACGGTAACACCTGCCGTAACCGGAACGCTTTGAGCCAATGTCAACTGCGCGTCACCGGTTCCCGGAGGCATATCGATGACGAGACAATCCAGATCCGACCACATAATATCGCGTAAAAATTGCTCGATCGCTTTCATAATCATCGCTCCGCGCCAAATCAGCGACTGCCCCTCTTCCATCAATGAACCCATCGACATCACTTCGACGCCGTAAGCTTTCAACGGAAGGACTTTGTTACCGACAACTTCCGGTTTTTGACCGTCAAGCCCCATCATACGCGGAACATTAGGACCGTAAATATCGGCATCCAAAAGTCCTACTTTTTTCCCTTGCATCGCAAGTGCGATTGCGAGATTCACGGAAGTCGTCGATTTGCCGACTCCCCCTTTTCCCGAACTTACCATAATAAAGTTTTTGACTTGAGGAGCGATATTTTTTCCTCGTGATGAACTCTCTCTCGGCATTTTCGGAGCCGTAATGTTCACGATCACTTCACCGGCACCGGCACGTTTAAGTTCATCCGTCGCTTCTACCGTGATCTGGTGCGCCACTTCAGGAGCACTGGAGGTGATATCGACGGTTACATTGACGTTTGAACCTTCTACTTTGATCTCTTTGACGAATCCGAATGTCACGATGTCTTTCGTGAAACCGGGATAGGTCACTTTGGATAGCGCTGATTTTACAATTTCTTCAGTCATAAATTTATTCTCCTTGTGGTTTTTAGCTTGCGCTTTGTGTCTTGGCTTCTTCCGCAATCCACGCGATTGATTCCGGATTGTCCATAATCTGCTGCGTGATTTTATAGCTGCAGAATTTCGGTCCGCACATCGAACAAAACTCCGCCTCTTTGAAGACATCTTGCGGCAATGTCTCGTCATGGTATTCACGCGCACGTTCCGGATCGAGTGCCAGTTCGAACTGACGGTTCCAGTCAAACGCATACCGTGCATCGCTCATCGCATCGTCGATATCACGTGCCCCTTTGCGTCCCCGCGCAATATCTGCCGCATGCGCCGCAATTTTATAGGCGATAATCCCGGCACGAACATCTTCGGCATTCGGAAGTCCCAAATGCTCTTTCGGAGTGACATAACAGAGCATCGAGGCACCGTGCCATCCGCCGACCGCCGCACCGATCGCGGAGCTGATATGATCATACCCTGCAGCGATATCGGTTACCAACGGCCCAAGGATGTAAAACGGCGCTTCGTGACAGTATTCACGCTGAATCTTCATATTACGCTCGATCTGATTGAGCGGAACATGCCCCGGCCCTTCGATCATGACCTGAACATTTTTTTCCCAGGCACGAAGCGTCAATTCTCCGAGCACTTTAAGCTCGCCGAGCTGTGCTTCATCCGAAGCATCCGCCAGACATCCCGGACGAAGCGAATCGCCGAGAGAAAGGGAGACATCGTAACGGGCACAGATATCAAGAATCTCGTCGTACGCCGTGTAAAACGGGTTCTCTCGGTGGTAGTGCATCATCCATGCCGCCATCAGCGATCCGCCGCGGCTGACAATCCCCATCTTCCGTTTGGCGACTTTGGGCATCGTCTCCAGCAAAAATCCGGCGTGGATCGTGAAATAGCTCACCCCCTGCTGTGCTTGGCGTTCGA
This sequence comes from uncultured Sulfuricurvum sp., assembly GCF_937936435.1. GTDB lineage: Bacteria > Campylobacterota > Campylobacteria > Campylobacterales > Sulfurimonadaceae > Sulfuricurvum. The sequence goes on from NZ_CALDDG010000016.1 coordinate 5,242, forward strand.
GCACTTCCAACATTTTTTCAATCGTCAGATCTTCGATTTTATTATTGACATCATGCAAAATCTGATAAATCGGTACCGTTCCGATCGGAATTTTGGAATTGGCGATCACCGCGCGGCGGATCTCATCCAAATCACCTCCGGTTGAAAGGTCCATCGCCGTATCGGCTTTATAATGCTGAGATACCTGTATTTTTTCGATTTCGCCCTGAACATCGGATGCAATAGCGGATGAGCCGATATTCGCATTGATTTTACAGCGTGCGGCAATCCCTATCGCCATCGGTTCGAGATTGGTATGATTGATATTGGCGGGGATGATCAAACGCCCGCGAGCCACCTCCGAACGAACCAGCTCGGGATCGAGTTCTTCTACTTTTGCGACATACGCCATCTCTTCGGTAATGATACCTTGCTTGGCATAATACATCTGAGTGCGGACGGTGTCGTTTTGTCTGTTGGCGACCCATGCGGTTCTCATAGTTACTCCTTAGTAATAGTTTGCAAAAGCTTTATTGGACTTATAAATAAGACCCCCTAAAAGGGTCGTATCTCTTTCAATCTAGATTAAAAGTTTCAAGAGGAATTAGGAAAACACTCGGCTAATCCCCTAGATATAGTCTATAATTTATCGCAAACAAGATAAAAAAAAGCTTTTTAAGTGTATAATTTCGTAACAGTTTGCAAAATAGGATACATTTTGTCTGATTTTACACTTGTGTTACTTGCAGCAGGTAACTCAACCCGTTTTAAAATACCGGTTAAAAAACAATGGCTACGAATCGGCCATGATCCGCTATGGTTTTATGTTACTAACCGTATCAAAGAATCTCTTCCCGATATTGCCGTCGTCCTCGCAGCCCATCCCGACGAAGTGCCGTTTATGTCCAGCATGTGCGATTTTACGGTCGTTTCCGGCGGAGAAACACGACAGCAATCACTGAAAA
>NZ_CALDDG010000017.1 GCF_937936435.1 uncultured Sulfuricurvum sp.
CGGTGTAGCTTTTACCTTTACAGTCAGGGCATTTTTCACTTGCGGTCGTCCCTTCGCCGTGACATGCGGGACAAGTTTGTGAGAATGTCATGAAGCCTTGGCGCACATATACCTGGCCTTTTCCGCCGCATTGGGAACAACTGGTTACTTTGCCGTCTTTCGCTCCGGTCCCTTTACAGGTTTTACAGGAGCTTTTTGAGGTGAAACTCACCTCTTTTTCGCACCCGAATACCGCTTCTTTGAAGCTGATACGCATTTCGACGCCCATGTCGAGAGGGAATTTGTCGCTCGGAGCGCGCGACTGGCGTCTGCCGCCTCCGGCGAATCCATTGAACATCTCTTCGAAAATACTGCCGAGGTCGTCGAATCCGCCGCTGCTTCTGCGTCCGCCTCCTCCTTGCAGACCCTCTTTGCCGTAACGGTCATAGAGCGCGCGTTGCTGATCGTCGCTCAAAACCTGATAGGCTTCGTTACAGAGTTTAAATTTATGTTCCGCTTCGGGATCGTCCGGATTGCGGTCAGGATGGTACATTTTTGCCATTTTGCGATAGGCTTTTTTGATTTCATCCCCATTGGCGCTTTTGCTCACTTCTAAAATTTCATAATAGCTCAATTCTTCCATCGAAGGCTCCACACAAATGTTTTTTGCGAATTATACCGTATAGAATCGAGTGTTAGCTTAATTGAGTCGTAAAGACTAAACTATTTCTGGAACAAGCTTTGCTACAATACGTTTATGAAACGTTCTCTAGAGAAATTTAACCGCCTCGTCGAGGCACTCCAGCAGCTTCCGACGATTGGACAGAAATCGGCGACCCGTTTGGCCTATCATATGGTAATGAACGACAGTTTCGGTGCCTTGAAGCTGGCACATGCCATTGAAAACGCGATTACAAGCCTCAAAAAATGCCGTTCATGCGGCGGTTTGAGCGAAGACGAATTGTGCGAGATATGCAGTGACGAGCGTCGTAACCATGAGATACTGTGTATCGTCGAAAATGCCAAGGATATCTTGACGTTCGAAGAGAATGCACTCTTCGACGGACGTTATTTCGTTCTCGACGCACTGGATGAACTCGATTTGTCGCATCTGCGCAGTATTGTCCAAAGCGGTATTAAAGAGGTTATTTTCGCATTGACGCCTTCGATCGCCAATCAAGGGGTGATGCTTTACATCGAGGATAAACTCTCCGACTGCGATGTCCGTTTCAGCCGTATCGCACAAGGGGTTCCGACAGGAGTAAGCCTCGAAAACGTCGACATTCTTTCGTTGACCAAGGCGATGGAAGACCGCGTCGGTATTTGAGAACAGAGTAGAGAATTATTGATAAAAAGAGAAAAGTTTGCAAATTGCCGAATTGCTCTTGACATTATTACTAATTAGTAATATATTCTCTTTATGAAAAAGTTACCGCAATTTGATGAGAATATTGCTTTATCGCTGTCAACATGGGTAGAACTTATGAAAGCCTTTTCGAAGATACGTTCTCTTGAGATGGAACTTATAGAAGCAAACGGATTGACAATCGGGCAGTTCAGTCTGCTGGAGCTTTTATATCACCGCGGTTCGCAGAGCGTAGGGGCTGCAACGACTCTGGCTATGTCGACACCGGGAAATATGACGGTTGTGGTCAAAAATCTTGCAAAGCAGGGGATGATCGTCGTCGACAAAGATCCAAAAGATAAGCGGATCTCGACTCTCTCGATCAGTGAAAAGGGGAGCGAGCTGATGAAAAACCTATTTCCCGAACACGCGAAGAGGATCGATCGTTTTCTATCGGGATTGGACAATGATGACAAAGAGGCCGTGAAAAAACTGTTGCGAAAATTGAATAAATCGCTTAAATAGTTTTTTTACGAATAAACTACTAATTAGTATTAATAGGAAATACGATGACAAGACGTACATTTATAGGAGTTACGATGGTAGGGATAGAGAGATTATTGGGTGGTTCGCAGAGCGATTCTATGGCTCCGGCACTGTTTTGCGGCCACGGTTCGCCGATGAATATCGTCACGGATAATGCGTATACACGAAGAATGAAAGAAATCGGAACGTTATTGAAAAAGCCCAAAGCGGTATTGGTGATATCGGCGCATTGGGTGAGTGACGCTCTTTTTGTCTCGACGGTAGAGCATCCCGAGACGATTTACGATTTTTACGGATTTCCTCCGTCGCTGTACACGATTCGATATCCCGCCTCCGGTGCACCGGAGATAGCCAATAGTATCGTTAATAAGTTAAAAAGTTTTGCTGCTGTCGCCGATCCCAAACGGGGATTAGACCATGGGGCATGGAGTGTTCTAAAACTATTGTTTCCCGATGCGGACGTTCCGGTATTCCAGATGAGTCTCAACCGCCGGTTTACCCCCGAGCAGCATTATGCTCTGGGAATGGAACTCTCCGCTTTACGTAAAGAAGGGATTATGATTCTGGGCAGCGGCGATATCGTCCATAATCTCTATCAGATCGATCCCGATCCGAATGCCCTTAAGGCACCGTGGGCAGAAACGTTTGAAGCCAAGATCAAAGAGGCATTATTGGATAACGATTCTGCGACTTTGATCCGATTTAAGGAGCTTGGAAACGATGCCAAACTGGCATGTCCGAGCGACGAGCACTTTTTGCCGTTGTTGTATGTCGCAGCCGCGACGGCACATGAGAGTATCGATTTCGTTTACGAAGGATTCGAGCACGGAACAATCAGTTTAAGCAGTTTCGGCAGCAATCTGACCAAAGGAGTTCTATGAAATAGCGTTTCTTTCATACCGTCGATAGCATTAAAACAAACACACAAAAAAGGATATACCATGAAAAAAATAGCACTTCTCTCCGCCGTATTGGCTCAATTGGCGTTTGCCGCACCCTATAGTGTCGATCAGTCGCATTCAAATGTAGGCTTTAAAGTCAAACACATGATGGTGTCGTCCACCAACGGAAAGTTTAAAACCTTTAGCGGAACCTTCGACTATGACGATAAAACCCATGTCGTGAGTAAGCTCACAGGAAAAATCGCCGTGTCTTCGATCGATACGGACGAGCCTAAACGGGATATTCATCTCAAAAGCGCCGATTTTTTCGACAGTGAAAAATATCCGGAGATCACCTTTGTCGCAAAAGGGATAAAAGGGGATAAAATGATCGGTGATTTGACGATCAAAGGGGTAACGAAAAGCGTAGCGCTCGCCTATGATTTCGGAGGATCAAGTATCGATCCGTGGGGAAATAAACGCGTCGGTTTTGAACTAAGCGGTACGATCGACCGACGCGATTTCGGCATGGTATGGAATAAAGCGCTGGATGTCGGCGGAGTTGCCGTTTCGAACGATGTGAAACTCTCCGTCGATATCGAAGGGATTGCACAAAAATAACACTCCGAACGCTACATAAACTTCTTGGTTTTACTGGTCGCTTCCGCGTTTTGCGGATCGTCCGGCCAGTAGTGTTTCGGATAGCGCCCTTTTAACTCTTTTTTGACATCCCCATACGAGCTTTTCCAAAAGCCGACCAGATCCCGTGTAACCTGTATCGGACGGCGTGCAGGAGAGAGCAGATGCACCAGAAGCGGTAATCTCCCCTCCATAACGCTCGGATGACGGTCGAGTCCGAAGACTTCCTGAATCCGCACAGCCAGAACAATCGATTCGGGATCGGAATAATCCAGAGCGACGGCAGTTCCGGTCGGAGCGGTAAAATGGGTCGGAAACGATTGTTCCAACATCTGTAATTGTTCCCATGAGAGCGATGAAGCGAGGATTGTATACAAGTCGAGGCTCTCACAGTCGCGCAGGGAATCGTGGCGATCGAGATGGGGTAAAAGCCATGATTCGAGAGTATCCAGCAGTACCTGATCGCTGAAATCGCCGAATGCGCGTTCCGGAATGTGGTAATGGAGACATTGGAGGCGTTGGCGCAGGCTTAGTGCTTTGGGCGACCAGGGGAGAACCTCCAATCCGTGTTTTCGAATCCCTTCCAAGAGAGATTGCCGAACCAAAACACGATCGAGATTTTCCAATGGTCGCGATTCGACGACGATTGCCCCCACTCTTTGTATTTCTCTCGCCTCCACCCGCATCGTTTCTGCGTTCCATATGACTGTATTATCCGTTTCGAACGATGCAGTGAGATAGGTTTGCATATCTTCAAGCCGGAGGGGAGCGCAACGGTAGATTTTCGCTACGGTGCCATCACCGTCGCTTTCGGCAACGACAAGCCACTCTTGTGCGGTCAAATCGTCTTCTCGGGAAAGAATCGCTTCCTTACCGTTGCTGAGAAGATATTTGTCCCCTTTTGGAACACGAATCCTTCCGATCCGATCGGGATAGGCAAATGCCAGAAGAACCCCCACCATCGCATCGGAAAAATCGTCGCGTAAGCGAAGCAAAGAACCGATTCGGCTTGCAAGTTCACGGGCGGTTTTGAGGATGGCATCGACAGCTTCGTTGGAAGTATGGGGAGAAGATTTGCCCGATAATCGCTCATAAAGAATCCAGAACCGTTCGCGCATATCCGACATACGGCGATCATTACGGGAAACGATATCCCGTTCGCTCAGCAATGCCGCAAGTAAAATGGCTTCACTTTCCAGCCCTATCGCAGTACTTTTTAGAATCATATGTGCCAAACGGGGGTGTAGCCCCAGAGCGGCGATTTCATTACCGTGCCGTGTTGCCTTTTTGTGTTCATCGACGGCTCCTAGGTTTCGCAGCAGATCTGAAGCGTGTTGTATCGATCGTTTGGGCGGGGGATCGATCCATGAGAGTTCCTCTTCTCCCCAGAGTGCCAGTTCGAGCGCCAAAGGGGTAAGATCGCACAAAACGATCTCGGGATCGCGGTGGGGGCTTAGGCTATGATGGGCCTGCTCGCTCCATAAACGGTAACATTTACCGCTGCTAAGCCGTCCGGCACGGCCTGCTCGCTGGTCGGCGGAGGCGCGGGATATTTTTTGCGTTACGAGACGCTGCATACCGCTTTGGGGATCGAAGCGGATAACCCGTTCCAATCCCGAATCGATGACGATACGGATTCCCTCGATGGTGAGGCTGGTTTCGGCGATATTGGTAGTGAGGACGATTTTGCGTTTTTCACAAGGGGCGATCGCGCGTTCCTGATCGGCTTTGGAAAGTTCGCCGTACAAAGGACTAATGAGGATATCCTCTCCGCAACGGCCGGTGAGAGCGCTTTGGAGTGTCTTGATCTCCCGAACCCCCGGCAAGAAAACGAGCATGTCCCCAACATCCTGTTCGAGGGATCGGGTGATGGCGACCAAGAGCTCTTGGTTCATAACTCTCGTATCGCCTAGGGGCGCAGAAGAGGGGAGATAGAGAACCTCTACCGGAAAGCTCGCTCCTTTGCTCGTAAGGATCGGCGGGTGATCGAGAAGCGTGTGCAGTGAGGCGGTGTCGAGGGTGGCCGACATGACGAGTATTTTCAGATCGTCACGCAAAATCTCCTGAGACTGAAGCGAAAAAGCCAACGAGATATCACTGTGTAGATGGCGCTCGTGAAACTCATCGAAAATGATGAGAGCGATATTTTCCAACGAGGGGTCGTTTTGGAGACGGCGGGTGAGTATCCCTTCGGTGACGACAACGATTTTGGTATGCGAGGAGAGTTTTTTTTCGGAACGTATCTGATAGCCGACCCGTTTGCCGAGGCTTTCTCCGAGCATCTGTGCCATACGGCTTGCGGCAGTACGGGCAGCGATACGGCGGGGTTCGAGCATAATGATCTGTTTGTTTTCAAGCCACGGTTCGTCCAAAAGCGAGAGGGGAACGGCGGTGGTTTTTCCGGCACCGGGAGGGGCTTGGAGGATCAGGCGGTTATGACGGAGAAGTGACTCTCTGATCGACTCCAAATGCTCGAAAATCGGCAGATCACCGAGGGAAAAACCCATGTTTATGAGGCAGGCTTTTCGGATTTAGGCGGATCAATCCTGGACATCTCCGATGCGTTATTATTTTTATAGAGGATAAGCCCCTGTGAACTGTAGACGTTGCGCGGATTCCAGAGAATCCATCCGCAGCTTCCGAAATCTTCGCTCGCTTTGATTTGTTCGCGTATCTCTTTGGCACCGTAAATACGGCGGTCAAACGCATAGTCGCGGAATGCCTGAAGCCACGGACGATAGGCCAAAGGGGAGGTTCCCGATTTTTCGAGTGCTTTGTCAAGCGAAAGTTTGACGATCTCGTAGTTGGCTTCGACCGGATTACGGTACCCCGGAATCCCCGCATTGAAGCCGGAAGGATAAAGCATCGGCGAGAGATAGTCGACATACGGCGAGAGGGCATCGACACGCTGACCGATTTCGATATCGGCGTTATGCCAGCTTACATAGCCGAAAATGTCGGCGGAGATAAAGACGTTATAAGGGGTGAGTTTTGAGCGTGCCGCTTCCAAAAATCCTGAAATCGCTTTCACCCGTTCAGCCTGTGTGTTTTCTACCGAAAACTTCACGCCCTTGCGGTCGGGAAAACGGACGTAATCGAACTGAACCTCGTCAAATCCAGCGGAGGCCGCTTCAGCAGCGATACTGAGGATATATTCGCGGGGTTCTTTGCGCGATGCGTCGATCCAATATAACCCCTCTTTATCTTTGAACAAAGAACCGTCTGTAGTTCGTACACCCATATCCGGATGGGCGGTGACATACGGAGTATCCTTGAACGATACGATGCGGGCGATAACGTAAACCCCTTCTTTGTGGAGATCGGCAACAAATTTTTTCATGTCTTTAAACAAAACGATATCTTGTGCTCCGATGGCATTGGCGGTAGGGTTTGCCGTTTTAAAAGCGATCTGTCCGCGGTCCATCTTGACATCGATGACAAGGGCATTGAGCTCTGTGGTACGCAAAAGCTCTTTGGCATTGCCCATAATTTTGGTACTCGTCGCACCGAAGCTGGAGAGGTAGATCGCTTTTGGGGTAAAGCTCTCCAAATACATTTTTCCTCCGGTTTTGTAGAACTTTCGGTTATAGCCGACGGCGCGTACGCCGATGTACTTCGATTGGGGGATACGAAAAGTTCCGTTTGAATCGGTACGATACTCTTTATTGTTGGATATGACGATTGCGTTTACAATCGGCTCTTGTGTTTGTTTGTCCAAAACGATACCCGTAGTTACCGCTCCGAAAGACAGTGTAATAAGTCCCATTAAAAGCGTAATTGCTTTCACTCTTTGCTCCCGATAAATCAATTGCGGTATCGTAGCAAAAATAAGTCCATAATTGGGAGGGATAAAGGGGGAAAATGTTAATATATATTAACAAGATGCCAAAAAGGTAAAATAATTATGTCATTTACGACTTTAGGGTTGGATTCCCGCCTCTTAAAAACACTCGAGGCAAAAGGATACAGTACCCCCACACCGATTCAGACGCAGGTGATTCCGTTGGTATTGCGCGGGCGCGATATTCTCGGAGCCGCACAAACGGGGACGGGGAAAACCGCCGCGTTCGCCCTGCCGATTATCCACAAACTCATCAGTGCCGCGAATGCCAAGCAATCGAGTGCCAGAGCGTTGGTCATTGTCCCGACACGCGAACTCGCATCGCAGGTTGCCGAGGCGATACGACTCTATGCCGAAGGGTTGGATTTGAGCTGTATCGCACTCTTCGGAGGGGCGAATATGGCGCGTCAGGCGAAAGAGCTGGGCGAAGGGGTCGACATCATCGTCGCTACTCCGGGAAGGCTGATCGAGCTGAACAAACAGGGGCATGTCCCGTTGTCGCGTATCGAATATCTGGTTTTCGACGAAGCCGATACGATTTTCGATATGGGCTTTATCCGGGAAGTGGAACAGATCATCGATCTGCTTCCGCTCAAACGGCAAAATATGCTTTTTTCGGCGACGATGACCGGTGCGGTCAAACAATTGAGCGAAAAGATTCTTAAAAAGCCGCTGCTGGTGGAGATCGACAACCTCAAAGCCGCCGATGCGACGATCCGTCAGGTGGTTCATCCGGTCGAAAAAGAGCGTAAAAAAGAGCTCTTGTCTTTCGTCATCGGTTCGAACAACTATCCTCAGGTGCTCGTCTTTACCCGTACGAAAGCCGAAGCGGACGAAGTCAGTGCCGAGCTCACCGCGAGCGGACTCAAAAACGTGGTGATCCACGGCGATAAAAAACACGGTGCCAGAGATCGGGCACTCACTGAGTTTCGGGAAGGTAATACCCGTATTCTCGTCGCAACCGACATCGCAGCGCGCGGACTGGATATCGAAGGGCTGGACGTCGTCATCAACTACGACATTCCCCATGTCAGTACCGATTATCTCCATCGTATCGGACGGACGGGACGTGCGGGCAAAGAGGGATTGGCGATCACGCTTCTCTCTTCGGCAGAACATATCTCATGGAAAAAAATCATTACGATGCTCGGTAAAAACGTCGAGACGATTTTGGTTCCGGGATTCGAACCGCCTGCCGATAACGCACTGGTAAAAACACGCGGTAAAAGCCTCTCGAAAGAGGGTGAGAAAAAAGGAAAAACTGCCGGAGCGTTCGGAAACAAACGCAAAAAAGAGCCCGTACAGCCTAAATTCGTCGGCAAACGGGGACCGCGTGTCGCACGTGATGAACCTGCTCTCAAGAGCGGGTCAGCCAAAGACAGCGCTTTTGGCAATAAAAAACCTTCACCGAAAAAATCGGGCGGACGGGGAAGATAATAGATTGAACATAATATGTTACAATCTCTCTATCTAAAGAAAAGGGACACGGATGCAAAAAGATCAAGCTCTTGGCATTCTAAAGCAGTTTAAAGATGATTTTGCCGATCGTTTTGGAATCATTCGTATTGGTCTTTTTGGATCCACTGTCCGTAATGAAGCGACATCAAAGAGTGATATTGATGTAGTGGTAGAGACGAAAACTCCCGATATGTTCGCTATTGTTCATGCAAAAAATACCCTTGAAGAGCTTTTCCATACCAATGTCGATGTTATCCGCTATCGCGAAAAAATGAATCCTTATCTCAAACAAAATATTGAGAAAGAGGCTGTTTTTGTTTGACAATCATCAAGTCCTTATCATTCTCGAACAAATCAATGAAGCGCTAAAAACGGTTTTGAGCCGTTTTGAAGTCGTGACAGATAGCAACTATTTTACCGATTCTCCGGCTGGAAAAGAGAAGCTTGACGGTATTTGTATGCAACTCATCGCTATTGGCGAGAGTTTAAAAAATATAGACAAATTGACGGATAAACAATTGCTCCAAGAGTATGCCCAAATCGATTGGACGGGTGCAAAAGGGGTGAGAGACGTCATCTCTCATCACTATTTTGACATTGATGCCGAAGAGATTTTTTGGATTTGTGATCAACAGATTAAACCGATGCAACTAACGGTAGAAAAAATTATTAGTGACCTCAATGCTACAGATTTCCCACACCGTTAGCATCCCCGACTCCGAGATCGAGATCACGGCCATCCGTTCTCAGGGAGCAGGGGGGCAAAACGTCAACAAAGTCTCTACTGCGATTCACCTCCGCTTCGATATCAACGCCTCAAGCCTTCCCGATTTCTACAAAGAACGGCTCCTAGAGATTACCGATCATCGTATCACGAAAGAGGGGATTGTTAATATTAAATCCCAAGAATCGAGAAGTCAGGAAGAGAACAAAGAAGCGGCGCTTGAGCGTCTCAGAGAACTGATCAAAAGCGTCACCGTCATTCAGAAAAAACGCAAACCGACCAAACCGACCCGTAATTCGCAGAAGCGGCGGATGGACAGCAAAACGAAGCATGGAAATATCAAAAAGATGCGGGGGAAAGTGGATAAAGGGGAGGGGTAATGAGAGACAAATACAAAGGTTAAAAAAATTCCCAACATACATGCTGGGAATTCATAACGGGATTTTAGTCGTCGTAGTTGAGAATCTCTTCAATCTCTTCCGGCGTTGCCGCTTCAATATCCAAGATTTTTCCTTCAAAAACGAGATCCTTTCCCGCGAGTGGATGGTTACCATCCAGCGTAGCGTGGTCTCCCTCTATAGCCGTGACAGTATAGATGATGACATCGTCACTGTCTTCGTCAAAATATCCGTCCACTTCCATACCGACGCTCACTTCCGCAGGGAGTTCGCTGAGGGCTTCCGTGACAATGAGCTCGGGATCGTACTGGCCGAACGCTTCATTGGAAGAGAGTTTGACCGTAAAGGTATGATCGACCTCTTTTCCTTCCAATGCCTCTTCGACAGCTTTGAAAATCTGTCCGTAATTGCCGTGCAAATACGTAAGCGGCTCATCTTCCTCATGAAGAAGGTTTCCTTCTGCGTCGAGAATACGATAATCGATAGTGACGATACAATTTTTAGTGACACTCATGGGAGACTCCGTTGGTTTGGGATTTTGGATAATTCACGCTACATTATAGTACAGATAGATAATCAGACTGTATCAAAACGGTAATATAAGCATCTGTTTTTTTATCAATTTGCAGGGGACGGTGTAGAGTCGTTTAAACAAAATAGAGCTACAATTAACCTTATTACGAATGTAAAGGATAGGAATGAAAGCAATCGTCGGAGTTATAGCGGCAATCATTATCGGAGGGATCGTGATGATGTTCGCCACCCACATGAACAATGTCCCGAAACTGGACGAATCGGTCAAAGCTTCATGGGCACAGGTGCAAAACCAATACCAACGGCGTGCCGATTTGATCCCGAATCTGGTAGCGACGGTAAAAGGATACGCCTCTCATGAAAAAGAAGTTTTGACCCAAGTGACCGAAGCGCGTGCCAAAGTAGGACAAATGACGATCACTCCGGAAGTATTGAACAATCCTGCCGCTTTTAAAGCTTTCGAACAAGCCCAAGGCGAACTTAGCAGCGCACTTTCTCGTCTGATGATGGTGAGCGAGCGCTATCCCGATCTCAAAGCCGACAAAAATTTTATGGCATTGCAATCGCAGCTTGAGGGGACGGAAAATCGCATTAGCGTTGCACGCCGTGACTACATCGATACCGTCAAACAGTACAATCTCGAACTCCGCACTGTACCGGGTCGCTGGGTAGCCTCTTTCCTCTATCCCGATGAGACGGTAAAAGAGACGTTTAGTGCCGAACCGCAGAGCCAAAAAGCGCCTACCGTATCGTACTGATCGATGATACGTTTTTTCGTCTCTCTTCT
>NZ_CALDDG010000018.1 GCF_937936435.1 uncultured Sulfuricurvum sp.
GATCGGCAAATTCGGGGTCGGTCATGATCGTTGCCGGATTCGAGTTAATCAAAACTACGCGGTAGCCAAGCTCTTTGAGTGTTTTGACCGCTTGTGTTCCTGAATAGTCAAATTCACAGGCTTGACCGATGACGATCGGGCCTGATCCGATGAGTAATATCGTTTTGATGTCGTCGCGTTTTGGCATTGAGACCCCTGTCAGTAAAAATTTTATTATTATAGACGAGAAGCACTTAAAATCCGATTACAAGCGGGTAACGCAAGGGTACAAAGCGAGAATTGAATACGATGAATTTGGGGGGGATAACCCCCTAAACGGAGATCTTAGCGTACGTTGGTTATAACGTGAAAATAAGCAGGATTTTTACCGTAAAAATAAGGTTCGACAACGGCACTTTGGTATCCGCTGGCCCGTGTAATGGAAACGACTTTTCCGACTTTCAGACCGGCTAAAAAGATCCGATCCAGCCCTGAAGTTAAAACTTCGTCGCCGACGGCGATCGGTATCCATGTCGGGATGAATTCGACAATGATCCGGCGATCGTTGTTTCCTCTAACGATTCCCGGAGCGAGGGTAGTCCCGATATTGACCGCATAAGAACTTTTAACGTCTCCGTTGAGCAGAGCCATCGGTTTGTTGTTATTGGCTACGACGATGCCCGCGGCATAGCCCCGATACAAAAGCCCGTAAACCTTTTTCGGATCGAATCCGTCCATTTCCAGCCATACACGGTGGGGGTCTCCGAATCGGACATACGAAAGAGCTCTGGCCAAAGAGACATTGGCATCGGTTTTCATCGTGGTGTTCTCTTCATGCAATAGCTTTTGGTATTCGTCGGCTATTTGGTGCATGGATAAAAGCTCTTTTTCGTAAAAGCTGTTTTTTTCACGAAGATCGATGATCGTAGCTTGTTGATTGAAGTGCTCACTGATACTGTTTTCAATGGTTTCGGTAACATTATGATAAGAGGCTTTAAGCATGAGATTAAGCCGAAGAATCGGTGATTGAAGAATGTTGGTGAAATAGAGCGCTCCTCCCACCAAAACGGCGAGAAACAGAGCGAGGCTGATGGTCTGTTTATTCATTATCGAACAGCTCGTGGAGTTGATCGATCTCCTCGAGTGCACGACCGGTTCCGCGCGCTACGCACAATAAAGGTTCGTCGGCAACGTAGACGGGAATTTTAATGATCTCTGAGAGATATTTGTCCAGTTGGCGGATCAATGCTCCCCCTCCGGTTAGGATGACACCGTTATTGACGATATCGCCTGCCAAGTCCGGCGGCATGTTCTCAAGAACGTCGCGTACCGCTTCAAGAATCTCTTTGAGAGGATCGCGCATCGCTTCACGGGCATCTTCGCTGGTAAGCTCGATCGAAGTCAAAAGCCCTTCGACCTGGTCACGGCCGTTGATGATCATTTTAAGTTCTTGCGCCAGCGGCATCGCTGTACCGATATTGATTTTGATATCTTCAGCGATACGTTCACCGATCAAAAGGTTGTATTTGCGTTTGACGTAATCCATGATGGCACGGTCGATTTTGTCACCCGCAACACGGATGGAACGGCATAGTACCAATCCGCCGAGCGAAATAACGCCGATTTCGGTCGTACCCCCGCCGATGTCGACGATAATATTCCCTTTTGGTTCACGGATATCGATTCCCGCTCCGATTGCGGCTGCCATCGGTTCGTCGATCAGATAAACTTCCCGTGCCCCTGCACTCATTGCCGATTCGCGTACCGCTTTACGTTCGACCTGTGTCAAGCCGTAAGGGATACAAATGATGATACGTGGACTGATAAGACTGGTTCGTCCGTGCGCTTTTTCGATAAATTTACGGATCATTTTTTCCGTCATATCGAAATCGGCGATGACGCCGTCTCTCATCGGACGGATCGCTTTAATATTTCCCGGCGTTTTACCGACCATCTCTTTGGCTTCGCGCCCGACGGCAAGTACTCTTTGCTGACCGTATTTTTCCGTTTTGACGGCAACGACGGATGGCTCGTTGATGATAATCCCTTTGCCTTTTGAAATAACAAGGGTATTGGCAGTCCCTAAGTCGATAGAGAGGTCGTTTGAAAACATTCCGATGAGTTTATTAAATAGCATTATTTCGTCCTATGCACTTTTTTGATTCGTTTTTTTGATGTATACCGGCTGGGTATTCTCTTCTACTACATTTTTGGTAATAAGCACTTCATATCCGCTGTATTCAGGAAGCTCGTACATCGTATCTCCCATGATCTCTTCCATGATGGCACGCAATCCGCGCGCTCCCGTTTTACGTGCCAACGCTTTGGCAGCGATGGCAAGGAGGGCATCGTTTTCAAAAGAAAGTTCGACATTATCGATCGCAAAAAGTTTGGTATATTGTTTGACGAGAGAGTTTTTCGGCTCGGTCAGAATGCGAACCATCTCCTCTTCGGTAATTTTATTAAGCGATGCAATGATCGGAAGCCGTCCGATCAGTTCGGGAATGAGGCCGTAACTGACCAAATCATCCGGTTCGACGTTGTCGAAACTGTCGTCGATTTCGGTCGTATTGCGTTTGTCATGACCAAAGCCCATGACATTTTTTCCTTTTTTGCGTTCCAAAATCTGTCCGAGTCCGTCAAATGCCCCGCCGCAGATGAACAAAATACCGGAGGTGTCGATTTGGATAAAATCCTGGTTCGGGTGTTTGCGTCCCCCTTTAGGAGGGATATTGACGACGGCACCTTCGATGATTTTCAGCAATGCCTGTTGTACCCCTTCACCGGATACGTCACGGGTAATCGAGCGGTTTTCGCTCATACGGGAAATTTTGTCGATCTCATCGATAAAGACGATCCCTTGTTGCGCCCGTTCGACATCGCCGTCGGCTGCTTGAAGCAGTTTGGTGAGGATATTTTCGACATCTTCGCCTACATATCCCGCCTCAGTCAGGCTAGTGGCGTCGGCGATCGCAATCGGGACATTGAGGACGCGGGCGATTGATTGTGCCATAAGCGTTTTCCCGCTTCCCGTCGGCCCGATCAAAAGGACGTTCGATTTTGCGATTTCCGTATCGTCATCGATTTGGGTGTGTTTGAAAATCCGTTTGTAGTGATTGTATACGGCGACCGAGAGGAGTTTTCGGGCACGCTCCTGACCGATAATATATTGGCCCAAAAAGGCGTTAAGCTCTTTAGGGGTCAGGAGTTCGGCATTGATGTGTTCTTGTACGGCAGCCGTATCGGTATCGCTGTCTCCGAACATGATTTTGTATGCAGAGAAGACACAGTTTTTACAGATATAGACGTTGTTCCCCGCGATTAACGGGTTGTGATCGCTCTCGGGCGCATCACAGAAACTGCAGTGGCGATGAATCATGATTGATTCCTTTCATACGGGATTCCCCGTTTGGTATTGGCGATAAAACTACACAGATTTTTAACGTACTCGTTTGATTCGTTTTCCAATAAGGCGTTTGCAACTTCTTGGAGAGGTTTTCCCGACTCGAAGAGTTCGCGATAAGCGGAACGCAACGCATCGATATGTTCGCGTTCCAGATGACGGCGCAGACCGTTGAGATTCAATCCGCGCAAAACCGCACGATTTCCTTCCGCCAGACAATAAGGAGGGACGTCTTGAGACAATGCCGAAGCTCCGGCGATCATCGCATAGTCTCCGATTTTGACAAACTGGTGTACCGGGGTCATTCCGCCGATAACGGCGAAGTTGCCCATTTCGACATGCCCTGCAAGCGTTGCGGCATTGGCAAGGATACAATGATTTCCTATGATGACATCATGGCCCAAATGGACGTATCCCATGAAGAGATTGTGATCTCCGACGACGGTTTTTCCGCCGCCCCCGGCAGTACCGGGATTAAAAAGGGTAAATTCGCGAATCTTGTTGTAATTGCCGATAATCAACTCTACTTCTTCCCCGGCATATTTCAAGTCCTGAGGAATGGAACCCAAAACGGCGTGGGAAAAAATATCATTGTATTCGCCGATTGTCGTGTTTCCGTAGATACACGTACCTTGGGCTATTTTCGTCCCTTTGCCGATTTTTGCTTTTCCTGAGATAAAACAAAATGCCCCGATTTCGACATCCGGCCCGATAAGGGCACCTTCTTCGATAATGGCGTGCGGAGAAATCAAGCTCATAGCGCCTACTTGTCCACGATCATTGCTTTTAGTTCTGCTTCGGATACGAGCGCGTCATCTACATACGCTTTTCCCTCCAGCACCCAGATCGAGCCTTTGTGTTTCACAACGCTCATACGGTATTCCAACCGATCTCCGGGACGGACGGGAGCACGGAATTTGGCACCGTCGATACTCATAAAATAGACGACTTTTTGTGCCGCTTCTTCTTCGGTCATATCCATACTCTGAAATGCCAAAATACCGCCTGCTTGGGCCATACCTTCCAAAATCATGACACCCGGATAGATAGGATGCCCTGGAAAATGCCCTTCAAAAATTTGTTCGCCGATAGTGACGTTTTTGTAGCCGATCAAAGACTCGTTCGGAGTTAGACTTGTCACTCGGTCGACAAGTAAAAAAGGGAAACGGTGGGGTAAAATTTTTTGAATTTGCACGACATCGATCATATTGCGGTAACACCTTTAGGTAAAAAGTCGCCCAATTTTACCGCAAAAATGGTTAATTATTGATAATGATGTTAAATACTGGTTTTAAGTGCCCGTTTCACCAATAATTCGCCTACTTCGAAGCTGGCGTCAACAAACTCCAGTTTCGGAAGATCACGCATGCTTTTTCGCTCATCGACACTGTCGATTTTGATGATGACGTGGGCTTCGTTGTCGTAGCCGAGTACCGCTTCGCTGATCAGGCGGCGGGAGTGTTCGCTGCTCATGGTGATAATAACGGCTTTGGCCTCTTTGACCATCAGCGACTCGAGAACGGGAAGTTTGTTTAAGTGCCCGAAATAGGCCATGTATCCCAGTTTTCTGGCATGTAGTACATGCTTGAGGTTATCGGAGATGATAACGAAATTGGCATCTTGCGCTTTGAGATTTGCGGCGACGATTTTTCCCAGCATGGCAAATCCGGCAACGATGATATGGTCTTGTCGTCCGATAGGGGTAATGACGTCGGATTCGTAAAACTCTTTTTCAAAATAGGAGGAGAGTTTATAGATATTGCCGATGATAAACGGTGTGAGAATCATCGAAATGACACTGACAAGAATCAGAAAGCTCGCCATCTCCTGAGTGATCAATTTGAGCGATCCCGCAAGAGCGAAAACGGCAAATGAAAATTCTCCGATCTGTGCGAGAGAGAGGGCCGTTTTGGCTGAGGTGTTTTTGTCGGAATTGCGTCGGATGATGGCATAGATAACCAGTGCTTTAAAAAGCATCGCAAAAATGAAAATAAAAACGATGATATGGATGTTGGACAAAAAGAAGAGCAAATCGATTTTCGTCCCCACCCCGAAGAAAAATGCTCCCAATAGCAAGTCTTTATAACTTGCGATA
>NZ_CALDDG010000019.1 GCF_937936435.1 uncultured Sulfuricurvum sp.
CACTTTAGGATGGGAAGTTTTGATAAACGCTTCGGAGTTTCCGGTACAGTCGGAAAGTTCCAGCCAGATAATCGGGATTTTATTGAGCTGCGTCACCCCCTCTTCTACAACCTCCTCAAACTGAGGGTGCAGATGCATCGATGCGGTGATCATCGATACCCATCGGTTAAATTCGCGACTCATTTCAAATGATTCCAGCGCCTCGTGAAAATTCTCTACATTCAATTGATTGCGCGGATGGAGGCGGTTGTATTTTTCGATCCGTGCGCGCACTTTTTCGAGTTCCGCCGCTTGCGCCGCCGCTTCTTTTTCAGCACGCAAACGCGCTGCTTCTGCCGGATCGACAGGGGTTGCGGAGATGATCGCACACACATCCTGTTTACACCGTCCGCAGGTTCGCCCCGCTTTTGAGAACTCTTTGAGATCGGCGAACGAGGTGACGGCATTTTCGCGGATGATATCGACCAGTTCCAGCTCATGTACCCCTTCGCAGCTGCAAATGAGTTTCCCGTATTCTGACATCAGACGATTCGAGTAGAGATACGCCGCATCGATCGGCGAATCGGTTTCGATCAGGCGTTTGAGGGCGAGCAGGTCGATATTGGTATTGATCCCGATAAAGCGTTTGAGCCGATCATGATTGACGATGTACTGATCGATCCGATCCCCGTGAGAAATCAGGATATTTTCGTTCTCTTTGTCATTCGGATCAAAATCGGTCGCCGTAACGTCGGCAAACAAAAACGATCCCACTTTGAGTCCGTCGATAGAGACCTCTTCGGTGAAAATCCGATCTTCGCCGAAAAGGTTGGCAATAGCGACATCGGCCTCGATCGTACACTCTTTAACCCGTCCGGCGACGAATCCTCCCTCCCGCAATTGCGCCGCCTCGCCGACGCAATAGATGTTTTCATCGGACGTGCACATCCGCGCATCGACTAAAATCCCTCGGTCACATTCAAGTGTACCGCGTGCAAACGGGATATTCGGATCGATCCCGACTCCGAAAATCACAAACGGATCGTCGATTTCGCCCCCTTTAGTAACGATTTTGGAGATTCGGTTGCCCTGTATTTCTTTGTCCGTAATCTGGTCGTTAAACTGGATACGCACCCGCGGATCGGCTTCAAATATCCCCTGTATCAGTGCCAACCCCTCGCGGCTGATCGAAGCGGAATAGAGGTAGCTCTTCCGTACCAACAACGTGATACTCTTCGGAGCATCGCTGCGCATGAGGGTATCGAGCAGTTCGAGTGCGATCGGTCCCGCTCCGACGATCACGACGTTTTTGCCGATCATCCCCTGCGCGATCTGTTCACAATCTTTTTGGCTTCTGAACGTCGCGGCATTTTCGATGCCGGAGATGTCAAACAACGATTTCGGTCGCGAACCGGTCGCGATGATCAATTTGTCATAATGGTATGCGGCGTTCTCACTGAAAATCCGCTTTTGCTCCGTATCAATCGAATCGATTTTTTGGTTCAGTTCCAGTCTGACTTTCGGATGGAGCTCCAGCTCAATCGAATCGACGCAATTGCAGTCTTCCACCAGTTTGCACAGGTGGATCCGGTCATACGGAGGATGCTCTTCATCCGAAACGATCACGACCTCGGAAGTGCCGTCGCGTTCCATAAGAGTATTGGCAATATACACGGCGGCTATCCCGCCCCCTACGATTACGATTCGCACGTTTTACTCCTCACTCTTGTTTTGGATTTTGGCGGACGCTTTGGCCGCTTTATACGCTTCGCGGCTGGCTTTACATGCCGCTTCCCACTCAAACCACTCTGTATTGACCCCGTCTTCTTTGAATGCCGCAGACTGTTTCGTCTCGCTGTGCCACAATGCTTCATCGGGTTTGGGGCAGGCACGTACGCATTCGCCGCAGTAGATACAGACCCATGGATTATAGCGGTACTCTTTCTCTCCTTCGGGGTGCTGATAGAATACGATCGCCCCCGGCGGACACACTTTTTCGCATTTGTCGCAAAAGATACACGCCTCTTTGTCGTATTCGATCAATCCGCGATACCCCTGCGGCAGTGTTATATCCCGCGCAGGATAGTCGATCGTACGGATCGGTTTGAAGAGATTTTTAAACGCTTCGAGGAGTGCTTTTAGCATCGGTTCTCCCTACTTCGCCGTACACGACATGCACGGATCGAACGAGGCGAGGATAGCAGGGGCATCGGCATATTCGGAACCTTTAAATACCTCCATCATCGCAGGGATTCCCGAAAACGTCGGTGTTTTGATCCGTACTCTCTCGAGCATATTGCCGCCGTTGCCCCGCACCAGATAAAACAGCTCGCCGCGCGGCGCTTCGACACGGACCAGAGCTTCCCCTTTCGGTTTTCCCTTGGTCTTCTCCTGTATCTCACCTGCGGGGAGGTTATCCGCGATGTTGCGGCACATATCGATAGAGTTGACGATTTCACGCAGACGGACAAAATTACGGGCGTGAATATCTCCGCCCGATTCGAGGATCATTTTGTATCCTATCTCTTCATACGGGAAATCATTCGTCTCGGCACGCACGTCCGTCGCCAGACCTGTTGCACGGGCCAACGGACCCAGAGCATTATAGCTATAGGCCTCTTCGAGGCTCAACACCCCTACCCCTTTATATTTGAGCGAGAGCGACCAGTTGCTCTCAAACAAGACCATCAATGCATCGATTTTTTCGGAGAGTGCGGTAAGATTGTGACGAATCAGATCGGCCAGTTCAGGGGTCAAATCACGGTTCACCCCGCCGATGGCGATAAAATCGAACTGGACGCGGTTGCCGCTGATCGCTTCTTGAACATCCATAATCAATTCGCGATCTCCCATTATCTGCATAAAAAGCGCTTCAAAACCGGCATTTTCCGCCGTATGAGCCAGACACAGCATATGCGAATGGATACGGTCGAGTTCCACCATCAGCATCCGCAGGTATTTGATCCGATCATTAGCCTCGTATCCCAGCAATTTTTCGGCGGCGAGGGTATAGGAGAGAGAATGGGTAATAGCGCATAACCCGCAGACACGGGCGACGACATATCCCACCTGCTTGAACTCAAAATTTCGGGTACAGGCAAGCTCTACCCCACGGTGGACGAACCCCACATCGGCATCGACTCCGACAATCTTTTCGTTTTCACACTCGAATTTAAATCGAATCGGCTCGAGCAGGGAAATATGCTGAGAGCCCAGCGGAATATGAACCGTCTTTTTCATGATTCACCCCTTAGCGGATGTTCCAGAGAGTCCTTATCCAAATACAGTCCCCTTTCGGTCCCCTCGATCTTTAGTCCAAACATATCGACGATCTCCCGCTCACTCATAAATGCCGATGGGATCAGACTCACGATGGAAGGGACAGGAGTCTCATAATCGCTCTGCGTGTTATAAATCACGATATCGTCTTTGGCACCGTATCGTGAAAAGATCCATTGCAACTCAATTTTACCTTCTCCCAAATCGATCCCGTTTACAGTCAAGAAATGCCATTGACGTGCGTCGTAGAAAGCATTGATATCTTCCGCCAATGTTGATAATGTCGTCTCAATTTTCATCATGATCTACCCTTTGTGCCATAGAGAGGCGGCTGAGTTTGTGCCCGATCGTCGTGATCGAACCGAACAGTTTAAACGGTTTCTCGATCTCTTTGCTTTTACGCTCTAAAATCTCAATCGCCGACACCAGTGCATCGATAATGAGCTGAGGAGTCGAGGCACACCCCGGGACATAAACATCCACGGGAATATAACGGTCTATTCCGTCCTCGACATTGTACATTCCCCGAAATACTCCGCCCGTTGTCGTGCACGAACCTACCGCAACGACCACTTTGGGCTCGGGAATTTGGGAGTACAGTTCTACCAGACGCTCGCGGGAACGGTAGGTGACCGGCCCCGTCACCAAAAAGATATCCGATTGCTTCGGATTCCCCGTATTGATTACCCCAAAACGTTCCAAATCGAATTTCGGTCCCAGTGCCGCAAGAATCTCGATATCGCACCCGTTGCAGCTGCCGGCATTATAATGCAAAATCCACGGCGATTTTTTCCGAAAAGAGGTGAAAAACTTCATACGAGCATCCATAACAAATTGACGATAGCCAGCGGCAAGGCAATCGTATAGATCAGCTTGATCATCTGCGGCGGACGGACACGGGCCGTCGCATTATCGACCAGATTGACCATAAAAAACACCCCCGCCACCAGTACGGCTCCGAGCCACGCCGATGTTCCTCCGAACACAAACACAAAGCTGTAGATAAAAAGGTATTCGAGGAAACGGGACATATAAAGGAATTCATAAAATACCCCGCTGTACTCGATCTCTACTCCGCCGACGATCTCCTGATGAGCCTCGCCGACATCGAACGGCGATTTTTTCACTTTGATCGGAACGATCATCGCCAATGCGGCAAACAGCAGCGGCATCTGGATCAGATATCCCTCCCCCTGGAGAATCCGGGAAATTTCAAAACTTCCGCTGCAAAGATAAAACCCCACCGCAACCAACAGTAAAATCGGCTCATACGCGATCAGCATCAGCAACTCCCGATTCGCCCCCACGTGCGAATAAACCGACCGAACACTGTAACCGGCCAGTACCAGCATCATCTGGGCAAAAAGGTGGAGAAAAACGATGTATATCAGATTCCATCCCAGAAAAATCGCCGCCACGGTAAACCACAAAATCAGAAAATGGGCCACCGCCAACAGTGCGTGGGGAGCATGAATGATCAACGTACGTTTATCGAGAAGTTTAAACATATCGTAAAACGGCTGCAATAGCGGAGGCCCTTTGCGGCGTTGCATCCGGGCACGAAGCACCCGTTCTCCCCCGTACACTAATCCCCCGAAAACCGGGGCCAACGCAATCCATAACCAGATCATGAGAACGCCCCCACAAAAGCTACACCTACAAACAACAGACCGAAACTCCAATAAATGATCTGTTTGATCCGGGCTGAGGGTTCATAATAGACCAGTGCCGCGTCAAACGGTTCTTTTTCCCCGCAGTGGTACGGCTGTATCCGATCATACCGATCCATTTTTCGGATAAATCTCGGCAATAATAAGATCACGACCAACGGTAATAAAAACAGCATCAAAGCCGAATCGTCCTGTAGCAGCATAAACCATGCCGCCGTCAACACAGCTAAAATACTCAAGGCCATCATCGGAAACCGGAATCCGAGGGGAAGAATCTCTGTTTCTCTCTCTTCCACATCCGAGGAGTTTGAAATCAAAGCCGACGAAACTTTAAAATAGAGAAGAACCAGCAATGCACTCCCGATAATAATCCCGAGCAATACAATTAACAGTATCGGACGCTCCCGCAACAATGACGAAACGGATTCGATCGCAAACATTTTCCCCATAAAAAGACCGAACGGAGGGAGAGTCAGTGAAATAAATCCGAACATGACATAGCCAATCGTTTCAGGTGCGCGATGCGCTATCCCCGCCATATCTTCAACATTTTTGAGATGATAACGCTTTTCCAATACCCCCGCCGCCAAAAACAATAATGCTTTAGACAGAGCATGAAACACCATTAATACCGTTGCCAATGCCATGCTTTCCGTTGTTCCGATGGCTGCCAGTGCCATCATCAATCCCAACAGTGCCACCGTCGAATACCCCAATATCTCTTTGAACACCGATCGAGACAGCGCGAGATACGAGGCAGTAATAAAGACCAATGCTCCGATCGCCGAAAACGTATCACCCAGCGTTGTCTCAGCCCATGCCGGGGCCAGTTTCAAAATCAGATACGGAGCAATTTTCACCATCGTCGCCGAATGGAGCATCGCACTCACCGGTGTCGGTGCGACCATCGCCCCTAGCAGCCATCCGTCAAACGGAATCGAGGCCCCTTTAACCAAGGCCGCCATACTAAGCAATGCAACACTCAGTAACAACATCCCGCCGCTGTTTTGGACCAGTGCATCCAGCATCACCGTATCGAATCCGTATATCGATACAAGCGTTCCCAGCAAAATCACCACTCCTCCGATCTGATTCATCCAAAGGGCTCTAAGTGCATTGGTACGGCTGATCTCATCGTCTCGAAACGCTATCAGCAGATACGATGCCAGTGTCGTCATCTCGAACAGAAAGAAAAACAGCAAAAGCGAATTGGCACAGACTATCGCATTCATGACCGAGAGAAACAGCATCAATCCGATCGTCAAAAGACGCTTTTTAAACGGACTCGCCGATTCTTCTTCCATATAGCGGACGGAGTAAAAAACAATGATTCCGCCGACGATATTAATGATTAAAAACATCATTTTAGACAAGTCATCGACAATCATCTCTGCCGCACCCGCAGAAGGGGCTATCGATTCTGCCCAGCCGTACAACACCAACTGCAATAGAGAAAGGAAGATGATTAAGCGGTTTTTATATGCAATCCCCTGATAAAGGAAATAGAACAACAATACGACATCGGCGATGACGACCAGTATCTTAAGCCCATCGGAAAAATAAAAAGGGATATTCTCTGGAGAAACAAATAAAGAGATGGATACCAGACTCCCCACACCGAGGGCTATCGCACACAATAGATAAATGATTCTAGCGTATGGAGTTATTGCTAAAAAAGCGGCTGCTAAGATCGGTAAGAAAATAAGGGTTTGTACCATCTATTATGCACCCCTTTAAGGAGCTGATTTTGAAGATTATAACACATGATTAACATAGAAAAGTTACAAAATATTTTAAATTTAGATGCCTAATTTCTTAATCTTACCTATGCTAGATATCAAGGAGAGAATATGGAGATTTGATATAAAGAGATTTATGAAAACTTCATGATCGAAACATTGAGATACAGAAAGTGCTATTGCAAAATTCGGATTTTAAAAATCAAAGATTTTATTTTGAAGAAGATGGTGGCGGGGGGGACTACCACTACTAACTTATTTTAGGGATTTATTCAACTTCATCAAAAATAATACCCCTAAAAATACCCCTAAAAATCATTGCTTATGGAGTATTTTCCACTCTTTTTGCTTCCGATCGTCTTGATGGCTGAAACCTCGAAACATAAGGTTTTCAGCATCAAAAAAAGTTGAGAAAGTGTAACTATTATGCACTTAAGATTCAACTTATCGAATCAAATATGAAGCACTATTTTTGACTAATATTTTTTTCATACTTCGCAACAAACATATTCGGAAATTCGATATGTATGCGCGTATGTTCTTCACGATCACTGCTGACAAAAGAAGCGGATGCAATAAATAGGATGAAAAAAAGGATTTTGTGTTTCTTACGAAATTCATGATTCATTGTATATTTTCCTCATAATAATTTTTAGGTTGTGAATGCCGAATGCGGCAAAACGTAAAAACGGTTTATTGATTTCTAAAAATCAGGATGAGGAATGAATTAAGGGCGTGAAGTGAGGGTTTTGTAATAGGTAACTTGTGTGAGGATATTTTCGGTAATAAACTGACAGTTATGATCGAATTTGGTAAGTGCCGATCGTAATTTGATGAGTAAAGCTTTCCCTTGCTTTGCTATATTGAGTTTATCGATGATTCGATTCGCTTCTTTTGCACGAAGCAATAAATCTCTTGCCTCTCGATAATAGCGATAACGATTTAATTCGGCTTCCATGTATTCAAAGATGCTACGTATTTGGATTTCATCGAGACGTATTAATTTCATCCGACCAACTCCCATTGTAGATTTTCATTGATCCTGAGATCAATTCATCAAAATTATAGCGTACTTTTTACATAACTATTTTAAACTAAATATCATCCGATAAATTCAAAAGCAAACACGCTATAATCAAATAAAAATTTTACATTGGAAATTTATGGCTGACAAATTAGACTTATCAACGCTCGAATCATGGCTTTGGGATTCGGCAAACCTCCTGCGTGGGCATATTGACAGCAGTGATTTTAAAAACTATATTTTCGGACTCCTCTTTCTCAAACGTGCCAGCGACCAGTTTTTCGAAGAGGCGGAAATCGCCGCTCACAAAGAGGGAATCACGGTAGAGGAAGCGATAGAGGATGAAGACTTCCACCGCTTTTATATCCCCCAAGCCGCATGGTGGAAAGAGATCACCAAAAAGACGGAGAATATCGGGCAAGCTATTGACCAAGCATTTAGTGCAATCGAAGAGCACAACAGCTCACTAGAGGGGGTTATGACGGCGGTACATTTCGGCGACAGCGAAAAGCTCCCCGATAAGCTCCTCTCCCGTCTTTTGCAGCATTTCAACAAATATTCTCTCGCTAATTCCGCTTTGGAAAATCCCGATATTCTCGGAAACGCCTACGAATACCTGATCCGTGTATTCGCCGACGACGCTGGTAAAAAAGGGGGAGAGTTCTATACCCCCAAAGAGGTGGTGCAGCTCCTCGTTCAACTGATCAAACCTGAAGCGGGAAACACGATCTACGATCCTACCTGCGGAAGCGGCGGTATGCTGATCCAATCGGCGCACTATGTGGCGGATCATGGCGGCATGATCGGCGAGTATGTCAACTGTACCCTCAAAGGTCAGGAGAAAAATTTGGGGACATGGGCGATTTGCAAGATCAACATGATCGTCCATAACTTCAAAGACTCCGATATTCGCAAAGGTGATACTCTCGGTTCTCCGAAACACACGCTCAACGGCGAACTCGAAACGTTTGATCGTGTAATCGCCAATCCCCCGTTTAGCCTCAGTAACTGGTGGGAAGCCGCCGAAGTAGACGTAAAGACCGACGCAAAAGGTCAGCCGATAGCTCCGAAATACAACGACGTTGTAAGCGACGAATACGGACGGTTCCGTTACGGAATTCCTCCCCGTGGATATGGCGACATGGCGTTTTTACAGCACATGATCAGCGTCCTCAAACACAACGGGAAAATGGGGATCGTTCTACCGCATGGTGTCCTCTTCCGTAGCGGCACAGAGGGGAAAATTCGTGAAGGGCTTCTAAAAGACGATCTGATCGAAGCGATTGTGGGATTGCCCGAAAAACTCTTTTACAACACGGGAATCCCTGCGAGCATAATCCTGATCAACAAATCCAAACCCGACGCATTGAAGAATAAAGTAATCTTTATCGACGCTTCCAAAGAGTACAAAGACGGTAAAAACCAAAACTCTCTAACGCCTGAAAATATCGAAAAGGTCGTCAGTTCCTACGACGCTATGAGCGACATAGAGCAGTATATGAGAGTCGTCGATATATCTGAAATAGCCGACAACGACTACAACCTCAATATCGCCCGTTATATCGATATGAGCGAAGCCGAAGAAATCGTCGATATCGAAGAGACGCTGGGGAAAATCAGCGAGATCGAGGAGCGGGAACGGGAGATTGACGAAAAGCTGGGCGGATACCTCCGAGAGTTAGGGTTTGCTCTATGAGTATTCGAGAGGGGTACAAACAGACCGAAGTCGGGGTGATTCCCGAAGAGTGGAAAGTTGTACTATTGGAAGATATTGCTGCTTTTAAAAATGGTAAAGGTCATGAGCAGTTTATAGACGAAAATGGACAATTTATTGTCATAAATTCAAAATTTATTTCAACAGACGGTGAAGTTCATAAATCTTCAAATGAAAACTTATCTCCCCTAATTATTGGAGATATCGCAATGGTTATGAGTGATATTCCAAATGGTCGAGCACTTGCAAAATGTTTTTTAGTAAAAACAAATAACAAATACACTTTGAATCAAAGGATTTGTTCACTAACACCCAAAAAAGACGATTCATTATTTTTATATTATATGTTAAATCGAAATCCGTATTTTTTAAAATTTAATGACGGAGTCAATCAAACTAATCTTCGAAAAAATGAAGTTTTAGAATGTAAAATTCCCCTTCCCCCTCTCCCCGAACAGCAAAAAATCGCCGAAATCCTCAGCACCGTCGATCAAAAAATCGATTCTATCGACTCCAAAATCGAAGAGACCCAAACCCTCAAACGGGGGTTAATGCAGCGGCTTTTGAGTGAGGGGATCGGGCATAGTGAGTTTAAAGAGTCTGAGATCGGACGGATTCCGATGGGGTGGGAGGTTACTCGGATCAGTGACCTCGCTACTGTAAATCCTGAATCACTTTCAAATTCAACTGAACCAAATTTAGAAATCGAATATATTGACATTGCTTCAATTCAGCAGACAGGTACAATTGCCACAACCAATATGTTCCTCTTTTCTGAAGCACCTAGCAGAGCAAGACGGCTGGTTAAACAAAATGACGTTTTGCTTTCTACAGTTCGACCAAATTTAAAGTCATTTGCAATAGTTAAAGAGAAAAAAGAAAATTTAGTATGTTCAACTGGATACGCTGTCTTAAGGTCAAAGGAACAGACTTATTATGAATACATATATCAATTTTTATTAACAGACCTATTTATGGATCAAGTCAATAAAATGTTGGTTGGTTCAAACTATCCTGCAATTAATAATGACGACGTAAAAAAAATATTAATTCCGTTTCCCCCTCTCGACGAACAAAAACAAATCGCTGAAATCCTCTCCACCACCGACGAAAAACTCGAAACCCTGCGAACCAAGAAAGAGGCATTTGAAACTCTCAAAAAAGGGCTTATGCAGAAGCTATTGAGCGGGGAAGTGAGGGTGAATCCTTAATGCCAAGTTTACCTGCAACAAATGGTGTGAATGTTATAGCTCCACATGTAGTGATACTTGGAGCTGGTGCAAGCATTGCCATGACTAGATTAAATGAAGAGAAGTTTGGCAAAAAACTGCCTTCTATGGATAATTTAGTTGAAATTGTAGGTTTAGAAGCACTTTTGACAGAGCATGATATCGAGTATATGGGCAAAAACTTTGAAGTTTTATTTGCAGAATTGAAAGCTGATCAAAAATACAATCAACTTTGTGAAGATATTGAAAAACAGATATATGATTATTTTGCATGCATGAAAATTGCGAATGATCTAACAATCTACGATTATCTTGTCATGTCATTATCAGAAAATGATGCAATTGCAACGTTTAACTGGGATCCGTTTCTACTTCAAGCATTAGCCCGTTGTAGTAGATATACGCATAATCTACCTAGAATCATTCATTTGCACGGAAATACTGGAGTTGGTATATGTCGCCAAGATAGCGTCGTAGGTCATATTAATGCCTTATGCGGAACATGCAATGAAGCATTTGAACCTACACCTTTGCTTTATCCTATCGGAAAAAAAGATTACATTTCCGATCCATGGATAAAAAATGAGTGGGATATTTTAAAAAGCTTTTTGGAAGATGCTTTCTATGTTACAATCTTCGGATACAGTGCTCCGGTTTCTGACATTGAAGCTAAAGAGCTACTTTTAAGCGTTTGGAACAAAAATAAGTCACAGGAACTTGCGGAGATTGAAATTATTGATATCAAATCATCAGAAGAACTATATGAAACTTGGAAAGATTTTATAGTCAGATCACATTACGTTACCACCAAAGACATATTTGATAGTTATTTATTTAGCTTTCCAAGAAGGTCATGCGCAGCTTTTTTTGAAGCTATTTGTATGTGTCGCCCTCAACGAGAGAATCCATTTCCAAAATTTGACAACTTAGCCCAACTGTATTCATGGGTAAAACCTTTAATTGATGAAGAAGAAAGTGGAGAAAAATATAGTTTTCAGGTCTTGGAATGAATAGATCGATAATGCGTTCTCAACTCTTCTCTCGTCGTCTTCGAACCTTCGACCTTGGCAGA
This sequence comes from uncultured Sulfuricurvum sp., assembly GCF_937936435.1. Taxonomy (GTDB): domain Bacteria; phylum Campylobacterota; class Campylobacteria; order Campylobacterales; family Sulfurimonadaceae; genus Sulfuricurvum. The sequence continues at coordinate 11,707 of NZ_CALDDG010000019.1, forward strand.
AGAATAGACAGCATTGACGATCATGTTTTCTTTTTTCTGTGGGGTATCAAAGTAGGGATTGGAATTAGCGATTGTTTTTTTCATGTGAAATACGTGCCGATTTTAAATTTTACACAATCGAGAGGACTATTAATCCCAAGCTCTTCACCGCATGAAAACGGGAGAGGATAACTTGGGCTACAATATCAGTATTATATTGGATTTGGCATTAGTCGTCCATGAAAGCGAGAGTGGATATGAATTATAAAATCTTTTGTGATGAGAGTAACCATCTCCTCAATGACAAATCAAATGTTATGGTCAATGGTGCTATTTTGATCGAGGCAGACCAAGTCGCTCAAACCAATATTGATATCAAAGCCCTCAAACACAAACACAAATATTACAACGAACTCAAATGGTCTAAATTAATCAAAAGCCGAAAAGATTTTTATATCGAACTGATCGACTATTTTTTCGACAGTGATATGAGATTTAAAGCGACATTCATCCCCAATAAAAAAGATGAAACGCATAAAGCCCTCGGAAAAACGCATGATGAGTTTTACTACATCGTCTATCACTATACCATTCGGAATTTTATCGAGAGTGGGAATGATTATAAAATTTATCTCGATTACAAGGACATTAACGGCGGTAAACGGGTCAAAAAACTCGGAGAAATTTTAAGTCATCGGGGTAAAACCGAAGCATTTATCATCAAATCTCAAGAGTCCCAAATTTTGCAACTTTGTGATCTGTTTATCGGGGCAATTGCCTATAAAAACAGAACCGATATTTCACATGAGAGTGAGATCAAAAACTTTGTGGTTGAGTATTTGGAACAAAAACTCGAATATGAATTGATAGAAACCACTCCTTGGATTGAGAAATTCAATATCTTCCGATGGTTTTTGGCAGGGCGTAAATAATGACCTTGTTGAATCATATTGAGATTAATACATTAACTACAGAGGGGATAGAACTTCTCTATCGCATATTTGAAAGTGATTTTATCCTCAATCGTACTTTTTTGACCAATGGAACACATACGTTTCAAATCGACGTTAAAGAGAGAAGTCTTTGCCCCTGCCCGTTTGGTAATACGGAAAAGCCTGAAAAATTTTGGCATGTTGTGACACGGGATAAAAAGAACTCTCAAAAGAGCAATAATCCCTGCCCTGATCCAAGAGAAAAACTAAGAGCGTATGACAAAGCACGAGCCAAAAGAATCCACTGGATCAAAATCCTAATCGATCAGTGGCAAAATGACCCTGAAATAGTCCATTTTTATCAAACAAGAAGCAGCAGAGAAGACAATCTATTGATTTGGCACAAAAAAGAGAAGTTTCTTGTCATCATTCGGAGAATTGGGAGAGCGCATAGCCGATATTTGGTTTCTTCATACGTGCTACACGATTCAGAAGAACATCGATACGAAAAACAGTTGCAAGAGTATTTGAAAAATGCACCGACGGGGGCAGAATGGTTTTGAGAGATTGGTCGCCCATACGGCAGGGCGAAACGCCACTTGTAAAAAGCATAGAGCTTTTTACTACCCCTATCCTTAAAGATAGCCTTGGTAGTTCAAGAAGTCTATTTATACACTATCTTTGGTAAAAAAAGTATAAATTTTACACCTTAAGGGAATAATTATGAGCCAAATGACCCCCGAATATCTACAAAGCGAACTTCCCGCACTGGAACTTTTTCAAAAGCTTGGGTATGACTATATCGACGCTTCGATAGACGATAGTCGTTCTTCGATCAGCGACGTGCTGCTATTGGATCGATTGGGATCGGCTCTGCAAAAAATCAACCCATGGCTCAGCGGGAACGTTCTTGAGAAGGTGATCCGAAATATCACGACAATCTCAGCAAGTTCTCTCATGGAAGCGAATCAACGAGCATTTGAGCTGATCACCAAAAGCGACGCTATCACCGAAAAGCCAACCCCCGATTCCAAGCCTCAGCCTGTTTTCCTGATCGATTATCAGAATATCGAAAACAACGATTTCCTCGTCGTCAACCAAATGAAGTTCCACGGACAGGGAAATAACTCGATCCCCGATATCGTTATCTATGTCAACGGCTTGCCGCTGGCAGTGATCGAAGCAAAATCCCCGAAGGTGAGTATCACCGACGCAATCAGCGATTTGGAGTATTACCAAACCAATTCCCCGAAGCTTTTCCACTACAATCAAATCTGTGTCGGGATCAATAAGGGCAAAGCCCTCTATGGGACTATCGGCGGAAGTTTTCCCCATTACGCTAAATACCGAGCCGACGACGCTACAGCAGTCCGTGAGCTGGTAGATCGGGAACCAACGGCTCAGGATATATTGATACACGCTTTGTTTCAAAAAGAGATATTTTTAGACATAGTGCGTAACTTCACGATCTTTGAAGTGGATCAAGGTCGAACGATCAAAAAACTCCCCCGCTATCAACAGCTCCGTGCGGTCAACAAAATCCTTGATCGGTTGCATACAACCAACAAAGGCGGTGTTGTATGGCACACCCAAGGATCGGGCAAATCGATCACCATAATCTACTTGGCGACGAAGCTGCGGCGGGAGGAAGCGGGATTTGATAACCCGACGATTTTGGTGGTGACGGATCGGATCGATCTCGATAATCAAATCAGCTCAACCTTTCGACGGGTGGGATTTGATAATCCGATTCAAACGGCAAGCATTGCCAATCTCAAGGAACTGTTAAAAGACACCTATGGTAAAACCCTTATGACGACGATTCATAAGTTCCAAGAACGTGCCGAAGAGCTGCGGGAGAATGTGGAAGTGCTATCGGATAAAGAGAATATCTTTGTCCTGATCGACGAAGCTCATAGAAGCCAATACGGCATGACAGCAGCGTATATGAGAAGCGCACTTCCCAAAGCTAAGTTTATCGCCTTTACGGGAACCCCTATCGATAAAGAGTCCAAATCGACATTGCGAGAGTTTTACGGCGGGGACTATATCGATAAGTACACGATCAAACAATCGGTCGAAGACGGCAATACACTGGCGATTCGGTATCAGACGGGAATGCCTGACTTTTTTATCGAAAAAGAGCTTATGAATGAAGTGTTCAGTGCCACGTTCGGGCATGAGAGCGAAGAGAAACAAGCCAAGTTCAAAGGCAAAGCGGCGAGTTTGGACACTTTCCTCATGGCAAAGCGTCGAGTCGAAGAGATCGCCAAACATTTGATCGGACATTTCAGAGATAAAATCTATCCTGACGGCTACAAAGCCATGCTGGTGTGTCACAACCGCTATCAGGCAATTGCCTATCAGAAAGCGTTTTTAAAACTCAAGGAGCAAGGGTTAAATACCTTTGAGACCAAAGTGATCATGAGTTTGGACACCAAAAAAGACCCTGCCGAGTTCAAAGAGTTGGCAATTCCCGAAGATCAGGTAAAAACAGTGATCGAGAATTTCAAACTCCCTTTTGGAAGTGAGAGCGATTTGAGCAGAGGGGGCAAAAAGCAGTTTGACAACACCGCTATTCTGATCGTCTCCGATATGCTCCTCACAGGGTATGACGCTCCGATTGTCCAATGTATGTATATCGATAAGCTACTCAAAGAGCATACCCTACTCCAAGCTATCGCACGGGTCAATCGTACCCGAAGCGGCAAAGAGTACGGATTGGTCGTCGATTATGCGGGAATCACCAACTATCTCACCGACGCTTTAAAAATATTCAGCGGCGATTTGGAAGCCAAAGACGTTATGAGCGATATTGAGAACGAGAAAACGGTACTGGAAAACCGTCATTCTAAAATGGTGGCGTATTTTAGTACGATCAAGATCGACCGTCATAAAGAACGGGCGAAATTTGTCGACGCGTGCGTGCTGTATCTCGAACCCGACGATCTGCGAGACAAATTTATCGAGCTGGTGAAGCTCTTTAACAAGTCTATGGATATTGTGCTGCCCGATCCGTTTGCCGTGGCGTATGAGTATGATTTAAAACTCTTCAATGACATAAAACTCGAAGCAGTCAATACCCATACCCCTGAAAAGCTCTTTATCACCAAGGAAGAGAGCAAAAAAATCCAAATGATTATCGACGAACACCTCCGTGCGACGGGGGTACATTATCTACTCTCCGAAGCGGTGGACATTACCGATTCCAAGCGGTTCGAAGAGGAGTTGGCACGCAAAGGCGGCAAGACAAAAGAGCTGACAATCGCCAATCGGATCAAACACACAATCCAAGCCAATAAAAAAGAGAATCCTGAGTTTTATGAAGATTTAGCCAAACGGTTGGAGCGGCTGATCCGTGATCGAGAAGAGGAGCGGATCGACCAAGCACAACTGCTGTTGGAGTTCAATAAAATCCAAGAAGAGATTCTAAACTCGAAAGAGGAGTGGAAGCGGTTGGGGCTTGCCTCACAGATTGAGTTCCCCGTCTATAAAAAACTCGAAAAACTCTTCCCTGATCCCAAAGGGCTGACGGTAGCTATATTCGAAAAAATCGGTCTTTATCTGCAAAAAGCCGATTGGAAAGATCACGACGATCTGAAGCGGGAAATCCGTAAAGAGATAAAATCCTTACTACGTGCAGCGGGTGCGGATAGCGAACTGCTCAAGTCGCTGCCGGTCGATATTGTGGATATTTTAGAGAACCAATGATCAGCATTCAATACGGCACCCGAACCATAGAGTTCGAAGTGCAGCGCAACAATCGTCTCAAGCACACCTATATCACCGTAGAGCGGGATTGTCCCGTGTTGGTGCGGGCGAATGATAAGGTCGATAATGACGAGATCAAAAAACTGGTTCGACAAAAAGCAGCGTGGATTTGTTCCAAGCTCGAAGAGTTGGGGCAATCCCCCATTCAAAACACCATAATCACAGGCTCACGCCTCTATTATCTCGGTAAGAGTTATTACGTCGAACTGATCAAAGAAGAGCGTGAAGGGATTGTAATCGACTTTATAAGCTCAAAATTCAGGATACACACTCCGCAAGGAGTAGATCAAGAAGCAATCAGCGAAGCCATAGAGATTTTTTACCTCGAAAAAGCGCATGAGAAGATTAAAAAACTGGTGCTCAAGTGGAGCAATAAAATGGAGCTTTTCCCCGATCATATCGATTTCAAGCTATCGAATACCAAATGGGGAAGCTGCAATCACAAGAATCAGATCACTTTCAATCCTGAACTTATGAAACTCTCCCCTTCACTGATTGAATACGCCGTGATTCATGAGTTGGCGCATATCGCCTATAAAAACCATTCGAAAGAGTTTTGGGGATTAATCAAAAAGCACCTGAGCGGCTATCAACACTGTGAAGAGCAGCTCAAGGCGTTTGAGAAGAAGATATAAGCTATCTTTCCATTCCTCGCCCTCTTTTACGTTCAAACGATATCTTTTCCTCTTTTGGCATTAAAATCGCTTTAAAGGCTAATTCCGTTCGTTTGACAATGAATTTTGCCCCTTCGATGATCGAGTCTTTAAATTTGAACAGCGCACTTATAATCTCAAAGCTTTTTTGATGGGCTGTGTTGTGTGCCTCTAATACTTTGTCAATATTGGTTTCGAGGGTTTTTTCATCGATTTTTTCTCCCATGATCCCTTTGATTTTGCTCGATTCGATGATTTTCGCTCCGGTGTATGTTCGCATTTGTCTGAGGGTGTCGCCGTGAGTATTGATCTGCTCTTTGGTCGGGGAGTTGTCCTCGATTTTATGTTCTTCGAGCTGTTTGATCGCCTCTTCGAGTTTGGCAAGCAGTTCGGATTTATCCTCAGATTTATTGACCTGAGTATTGAGTTTATGAAGTTCTTTTTTATCCTCGGTCGTGACATCCAATCCACTGATTCGCTGTTGCATATCTCGAAATTTATACGCTTCAATTTCACTGTTAAGCCGGTTGATAACTTTGGTCTGTTCGAGGAGTTCAATATCTTGTCGGTAATTTTGTTTGGCGAGTTGCGAGCGTTGAGATTCAAGGGTGTTGATCTGTTCTTGCAACATCTCTTTGGTCTTTTCGACCGCTTTGAATGCACGATGTTCCAATCGCACCGCTTGTGATCCTTTTTCTCCCCGCTTCATCATCAGAGAATCGGCGGTTATGTCTTGGAGTTTTTTCAGTCCATCACGTCCAACTGTCCGCTGTATCGTTGAGCCGTCCGGTCGCAAATTGCACATAACGATATGGGCATGGTAGTTTTTATCTTTAACACTTTTGCCCTCGTCACGATGGATTGCAATTTGAACAGAGCGGAAACCGAACTCTTTTTCGATTTCATCAGCCAATACCTGAACATCTTTTAGGGTGTGTCCGGCATTGAGATTAACTACTGCTTCCACTGCTTTGATCGTATCGGATTTTATTTTTCGTCCGACCCGTTCACAGTAGTTTTTTTCGGCTTCGGTAACGTATTCCTCCAACAGCCTTTTAGCTTCCTCAGCAGATCGATCGTATTCATTCTCTTTGGAGTCATCGACCAGATACGTCACTTTATCGGATCGATCATTATGAGAAAAACAATGTGCTTTTGCCGTTTGTATGTTGATAGATGAGATTGCCATTTTTATACCTCATTGAGCTTGCGATATGGGTATCGCGCAAGAAATAAGGAACTTATTGCGTAGTGCGCACTACGCAATAGCTATCGCTATTACCGTGCGGCTCACAAGTTCGCTTATTGAATGGTTGAAGTCATTTGACAAAACATTGAGTGATTTCATTCATATTTTTCAGTAGGTACGATTCGCGTTTTCGATCAAATCGAAAATAGTGTCGTAGCCGTTTTCTCGCATAAACGCTTGCAGGTTTTCACCCTCTCTGCGTTTTCTCCGATGAGCGGTGAGCCACGGTTTTTCATGCGCTGTTCTCATGCGAACCAGTCGAGCGCGAATATTGGTAACCGTCCGTCCTTGTCCTGAGAGGACTTCGTGAATCAGTGCATTTCGATATTTCTCAAAGTCTCCGCCCAACTCTGTTGCGATACGTTCAATTTCTTGGATCACGATCTCCCGTGCTAATCCATCGATGTGTTCGGGTAGTTTTTCATAGGGGTCAATCGTTGTAACGATCTCGCAATTTTTTTCCCTATCTTCCTCCGAAGAAGATGAAGTATTTTTAAGAGTTGAGTATTGTTTAGAGTTAGTATTTATATGTGTCATAGTTTTACCGCTACGGTTAGAACCCGCAACGGTTTTTTGCCGACACGGTAAATTTTTCTCATAGTCATCTTCTAAATCCCTATGATCGTGGCTTTTGTTCGGAAAGATAGAGAAAATTTTTGCACCAAACGTCCCATCTGAGGATCGTTCTTGCCCCACATCATCAATCCACCCTGCCTCATGTAACTCGACTATGACTTTACGGAGTGTCGGGGTAGATATTTGGAGAGCTTTTGCGATGTCTCGCATATAAAATTCCCATGAATCGGGTTTGACCGCCAAATAGCAAAACAAGGCGCGTGCAGTCGCCGAAAGGGTACGATCTTCTATCAGTGCATTGGGGATTTGTGAAAACTCGCTTCGTAGATGATTTCTGAGATAGTTTTTAGCCATTGTATACCCCCAAAGAAAGAGTGCTATAATGGCTCATGCTGATTGTACGCGGCTCAATGCAAACGCATTAAGCTCCGATTTTGCCCATACAGTCACGCGGTCTGAAAGCTTGATCGCTTTGAGCTTCCCTTGCTTTGTATAAAGCCAAATGGTCGATGTGCCGACACCTAAATATTCTGCCGCTTGTTTGTCCCGTAGAAATTCCATGTGTAACCTTTGGATATAGATTACTTAGCGCTAAGTTGGAGAAAATTATTGCGGATTAGAGGGGATTGGAGAAGGCACCAAATTTATATTTTAGTGTCTTGACAAAAGGGTTTAATGCTCGTACTGGAAATAATGCCCTGCGATGAATTCCTGATAGCGTCGCTGATCTATTAGTTCAAGCCCCAATTGCAAATACGCTTTGTAGGTATCTTTATGCATTTCGGATTTTTTAGGAAGATCTTTTGAGTTATTCCAATACAAATCTATCTGATCCATGACATATGTACGGGTTTTGGTCTCATGGCTCAACCCGACTTTATAGCAGTCGTATATGAACAATACATCTGCCAAACGTCCAAATAAATGTTTTTCGGATGGGTCAATGTACATCGCATGATCTTTGATAGCTGGCTGTATCGACACTTTCGGAGGTAGTGGTAAGTCGCATAGCTGATCCAAACTCTGTAGTTTTTCGGGATCGCGGTGATACTCTTCATGCAATTTGTAGATCAAATCCCTGTTGGCTTCCTTTGGCTCGTTTAAATCGATTTCGACAAGGATTTTTCCCGGATTGTAAACATCTATCCGCCCTTTTGGTTTGAGCATTGGCATATTAAAAAATGTGTCATTCAAAACGGTACTACCGGGTCCGTTCATCTCAAAAAATCTTCGAATTTCATTGGGATGAAAAATCTTCTCCGGGGGATCAAGCGGAAACAAATCATTTTTATCTTGGCGCGAAAAATGATATAGGTTACTGTAGCCGCTTTCATAGAGGAATGTAAGCAAAGGATAATCGACACTGAAATATTGATGAAAATCCGTTTCTTGTTCTATAACCGTATGGGAGTCTCGTTTATTCTCAGCATTGCCAAGATCAATATATTCACACCAACCCTTGATGGATTCGAAAAGATTTTCTTCATCCTGACGCCAAATACATTCAGGTGTAAAGGCATGAATGGCCATATACACGGAATTGAAATATTTTTGTGCCCGTTCACATCGCTTTTCAAACTCGACATAAATGGACGCATCGCGTCTCATCACTTTTTTCAGTTCGTCTATGTGTTCACTTTTTGATGATGCCATCTTATTTGCTCTTCTTTGTTTTATCCAAAAAGTCTGCCCACCATTGCAAAAGTTCTCGCATTTGTTCGGTGTAATCTGCTTTATGGGTGTAGGCTCTGACAACTTTATTTTCCTCATGGTGATCCAAAGCACGTTCCCGCACTTCAAAACTCACTCCATGCTCTTTGGCATATGTTTCACTCAATGATCGAAATGTTCCTCTAAAACTATGAAGCGTCTGTTTACGTTCTTTAACTTCATCTACGAATCCCATAATACGTAAAGCTTTATTTCCGGCTTCTTTGTTCACGTGTTCAAAGTTTTTTCGGACGCCATGAAAAACCCATTGCCCCCATCCGGTAACTTCTCTCACTTCTTTTAGAATATTGACTGCTTGTACTGGGAGCGGTAATACAAAATCCGGAAGATTGTGATCTTTGACTTTCATCTCGGATCGGGGGATCGTAATGATCGCTTTGTCAAAATCGATTTGATCCCAACGTAATTTACATAGATTATCGGCACGTAAAGGCATGATAGAGACAAAACGGAGAACATTTCGTACAATCACCCCACCTTCCCCCTTGTACTGCTCTATCGCCCTTAAAAGCTCTCCTAAAATTTTTTCATCCGTGATCTTTGGAATATGCTTTTCTTTATGCGGTAAAAATGCATCATTTGTGATACGATCGGGAACATTCATTTCGGTATGACCGTGATTAATCGCATATCTCCAAAGCCGTTTACAATCTCGAAATCGACGTTTGGCAACTTCGGGAGCCGTTTTCTCTTTAATTTTGAGGATTCTCAATAATTCGGGATGGGTGACCTCTTTGATATGCTTCGAGGAAATGATGATGTGCCGTTCGTTGTAGGTGCATAGATAAGGGAAAATATCTTTTTCAAACGATGAAACACGCTTGGTATGTGTACTATCATCATTGTTGAGCGTTGCAAGCCATTCATATGCGACACGGTGGAACTGTCCATGAACGGCCTCTTGTTCTTCGATCGCTTTTTCTTCAATTATTGCTTTGGATTCTTTGCGCTCTGCGGATGGGTCTATCCCTTTGGAGATTTCTCGTTTGTACTCGTCTCGTTTGGCTCTCGCTTCTGCCAACGTCGTTTCGGGGTAGGTTCCTAATGAGATGAGTTTTTCTTTCCCTTCAAAGAGATATTTCAAACGCCATAATTTGCCACCGGCCGGTTTAATCAGCAAAAATAGCCCGCCTCCGTCGAAGAGTTTATAATCTTTTTCGGTCGATTTTGCTTTTTTTATCTCGGTATCGGTTAGGGGTACTGCTTTGCGAGCCATAGGGGTATTCTCACTTTTTAGGGGTATCTTTTTAGGAGTTTTAATACCCCTAAAGCAAAGTACCCCTAAATGTACCCCTAAAAATCTTAGTTTATGTTGAAGTCTATAAATCGGTATTAGAGGCTAAAAAGCATTAAAAGTGGCTATTTTGTGAAGTTTTATAAGGATTTTGTGAATGAAATTAAAGGAGATTATTTTGTAAGATGGTGGCGGGGGGGGGACTCGAACCCCCGACCTCCGGCTTATGAGACCAGCGCTCTAACCAGCTGAGCTACCCAGCCATCTTTGGGAAGACCGGAATTATAGTAATGAATAGCTTATTAAAACCTTTAAAACACAATCATTTAAGTATAAATTTTATCTGCTCATTTTTATAGATTCAATATGACTCATAAACATTGAGTCATATTGACTAAGACTATTGACATATTAGGGAAACTCGTGTACAATCCCCGCTATAAAAATCTTACTATAAAGGAAATGCTATGAACTTCCAACCACTTGGAAAACGCGTATTGGTTCAACGTCTCGAAGAGGCTACCAAAACCGCTTCGGGAATCATCATCCCCGACAACGCAAAAGAAAAACCTTCACAAGGTACCGTCGTTGCCGTAAGTAACGAGGTAGAAAATGTAGCAACGGGCGACACGGTTGTTTTCGGGAAATATGCCGGAAATGAGCTAACCCTTGATGGAAAAGCCTATTTGGTCATCGAGACCGACGATCTTCTGGGCATTATCAAATAATTCATTTATATTAAGGAACACACTATGGCAAAAGAGATCCATTTTTCAGACGACGCACGCAACAAGTTGGCCGCAGGGGTACAAAAACTGACCGATGCGGTAAAAGTAACCATGGGACCGCGCGGACGTAATGTCCTGATCCAACGCAGCTACGGCGCTCCGTTAATTACCAAAGACGGTGTGTCGGTCGCAAAAGAAGTCGAACTCAAAGACGCTTTGGAAAACATGGGAGCACAACTCGTTAAAGAGGTAGCATCCAACACGGCGGATGAGGCAGGTGACGGTACGACGACGGCGACAATCCTTGCCAACTCTATTTTCAAAGAAGGGCTTCGCAATATCACGGCAGGTGCTAACCCTGTCGAAGTAAAACGCGGTATGGACAAAGCGCTTGAAGCAATTTTGGAAAATCTAAAAGCCGCTTCACGTGTCATCAACGATAAAAAAGAGATTGCGCAAGTAGCAACGATCTCTGCAAACTCGGATGAGCGTATCGGTGCGATGATCGCCGAAGCGATGGATAAAGTAGGCCGTGACGGCGTCATCACCGTCGAAGAAGCCAAAGGGATCAATGACGAACTCGACGTCGTCGAAGGCATGCAGTTCGATCGCGGCTACCTCAGTCCGTATTTCATCAACAACTCGGAAAAAATGACCGTTGAGTTGGATCATCCGTTTATCCTCCTCTTCGATCAAAAAATCTCGAATCTCAAAGATTTGCTTCCAGTATTGGAACAAGTCCAAAAAAGTTCACGCCCGCTTCTCATCATTGCAGAAGACGTCGAAGGTGAAGCGTTGGCAACCTTGGTCGTCAACAAATTGCGCGGTATCCTGAACATCACTGCGGTTAAAGCTCCGGGATTCGGCGACCGCCGCAAAGCGATGCTCCAAGACATCGCTATTCTTACCCGTGCACAAGTGATCTCCGAAGAGATCGGACGCACCTTGGAAAGTGCTACGGTCGCAGACCTCGGGCAAGCGGCTCGCGTCGTTATCAGTAAAGACAATACGACCATCGTAGACGGTGCCGGTGAAAAAGAGATGGTAGAAATGCGTGTCAAAGAGATCCGTACCCAAATCGAAACAACCACCAGCGAATACGACAAAGAAAAACTCCAAGAGCGTCTTGCTAAACTTGCCGGCGGTGTCGCAGTTATCAAAGTCGGTGCGGCGACAGAAACCGAAATGAAAGAGAAAAAAGACCGTGTCGACGATGCTCTCTCCGCAACCAAAGCGGCTGTTGAAGAGGGAATCGTTATCGGCGGCGGTGCGGCATTGATCCGTGCGGCGGCAAAAGTGAAACTCGATCTTAGCGGCGATCAAAAAATCGGATGCGAAATCATCCTCCGCGCGATCACCGCACCGGTTAAACAAATCGCTGAAAATGCGGGATACGATGCGGGTGTCGTTGTGAATACCATCGTTACCGCAGCCAATGAAAATATCGGGTTCAATGCTGCTACCGGAGAATACGTCGATATGTACGAAGCGGGAATCATCGATCCTCTCAAAGTAGAGCGTGTCGCATTGACTAACGCAACATCCGTATCAAGTATGCTTTTGACAACCGAAGCGACAATCCACGAGATTAAAGAAGACAAACCGGCTCCGATGCCGGATATGGGCGGAATGGGCGGAATGCCGGGGATGATGTAAGTTCGGACAAGCAAGGGTGACTTACGTCACGCTTGCCCGAACGAAACCTCTTTTTTACTCCCCCTTCGATACACTTTCTCAAACCATCAACGGAACACAACCCATGGAACTCTCCCTAACTGACGTCATCGGCATTTTCGGTGTCGGCATTATTGTCTTTGCCTATATACTGTTACAAATGGAAAAAATGGATCCCAAAGCACTCACTTTTTCCGTTCTTAATTCGCTCGGAGCTTTTTTAATTATCGTCTCTTTACTCTATGACTGGAATTTCGCATCGTTTTTAATGGAGTTTATTTGGCTGCTGATCAGCCTTTATGGAGTCTTGAAATATTTTAAATCACGGAGAATTGCCGCCGTGAATGACGGCAAAGAGGATTAAAGACTTTCTTCGTTCGCTTTTTTGTTTTCCCAGAGTGAATGCAAGAAAGCGATCAAGATGAGCCCGATACCGATAGTACCGGTGACCATTTCACTGATATGGGTCGTGATTTTCATCAACATGATAATCGCTAAAATCCCGATTGCGTAATGGGCGCCGTGTTCGAGATAGCGGAAAGCCGACAAGGTTTGATGTTCGACGAAATAGAGGGTGATACTCCGCACAAACATCGCTCCGACACCTAAACCGATCATAATAATAAATATATTGCTGGTGAGGGCAAATGCTCCGATCACCCCGTCGAAACTGAAACTTGCATCCAATACTTCCAAATAGATAAAACCCGCTATCCCGCTTTTAACGGTATCTGAAGAGAGAAAATGATCCACCATTCCCAGCAAGGAATGCAGCAAAACCCCATACATGAATGCCAAAACGATTGCAAAATCCTGAGTGATATGCCCCAAAGCGATTCCAACCATAATTGCGGTAATCAGCTCGATATTAGCAACACCCGAAACCCTCTCGACGATTCGAGAACCTTCTACGAAAGTAACCCATTTGATATCGTGTTCCTGAAAAAAGAAGTCCAGAAATACCATTAACAAAAAAGCTCCTCCGAAAGCGAAAATCGTCGTTTCGGTACTTTTGAGAATCATCTCGTAACGATGCGGTTCATCAATAGCGACTTGAAGCGTTTCAAACAATCCCAATCCCGTTACAATCGAGACAATAGCCAACGGAAATACCAACCTCATCCCGAAAACGGCAATCGGAAGACCGAAAACAATGAAGCGCTTTTGCCAGATGGGATCAAGAGTTTCGAGAACCTTGGCGTTAACGACGGCATTATCAAAAGAGAGAGAGATTTCTAAAACGATCAACAAAAAGGTGATGTAGATAGCGCCCGTTCCACCTAAATAAAAGGCGGCAATCAGACCCAAAATCATCAACGCAAAAGAACTATAAAAATAACGCATAACACACCCTTTTGCACGAAATACGAAATTATAGCGGATTATTCAGTCACACTCAAAGGAGAGAAGTCCGTTATGCGTGGGCGTTATGCCATTGCACCAGACTCAAACGGTATCCCTCTGTGACGGGAAGTACCTCATGCGAAAAATAGGGGTTGCTTAAAAAAACCACCATATCTCCCGCTTCGGGACGCAGTGTAATCGTATTGCCATGCTCATCGCACAGATAGTTAAAGAGGAGCTCGCCTCCGCTAAAATGATCGGTATCGCTCGGATGAGGAGTATACGATGTCGTAAAAAGAACCGTGGTAAGTTTTCGCTCCGGCGCTACCGTAGCAAATCCGACGATATTTCCTTCACGATCACGCAGTTCGCTCGCATCGTCGCTATGCTTGACATAAAATGATCCGCTTTTATATCCCAGTACCTGCACATCGGTCGAATGTCCCAACGAGAGGGCAAAAAAACGCTCGATTTCCGCCCTGACCGCCGCAAAACGGCTCTCATAAATCTCACGATGCTCGGGATGCAGCAGATGGATATCCGTTTTGCGGATAGCCGTATCTACAGCTTTTCCGCGCAATTGAGCTTCCACTGTTTCCCTATCGGCCAATGCCGCCTGCGTAATAGCACGGCACTCGGCAGGGCTTAAAACCCCCTCCAAAACCATATAAGGAAAATCGTGATAAGGATTCGGAAGCCGTTTCGTAGGGATATCCCATGAGAGCAACTCATCTCTGGCGTAAACGTAGTTACTGATCTGATGCACGGTTATTTTTGCTTGTCGGTGACGATGTAGAGCTGTTCATGCCCTAAACGTTTTAGGACATCCATCACTCCCACAAAGTTTTGGAATGCCGCTTCTTTATCGCTGTAAAGGACGACCGTCATCTCTTTGCCCCCTTGAGTCACTTTTTGTTCAAACTGATCCAAAGTCACCTGCGTTTTTTCATCGATCCAAAGCGTCCCGTCTTTTTTGATCGTGAGCTTTAATTCGCTGGGTTTGTGTTCCGCAGCACTCCCTTTTGCTTCAGGAAGATTCACGGGAATCAACCCTGTCTTGATAAAGGTAGCCGTAGTAAGCACCATAACCAATAGTACCAGCATAATATCGATGAAAGGGATAACATTGATCGTATCGATCCGTTTCATTTTCATCGCGTTATCCTCTCTGTTTGTAAGCGTTGATATCCCACTGGGCTAAGAGACGCTCCATTTTACGAAGCAAAATATTGTAAAACACGATCGAAGGGATCGCAACTACCAGTCCCATCGCCGTCGCTTTCAGTGCCAAGGCCAGACCCGTCATAATTTTCTTCGGATCGACGGCACCGACGTCGCCGAGACTGTAAAACGTAATCATGATCCCGAGAACCGTTCCCAAAAGTCCCACATACGGGGCATTTGATCCGATTGTCGCAATCGTAGAGAGGTTATTTCCTAAATCGATTTCCAACTCGTCTTTCGTCTCATAGTCGCTGATACGGACTGCTCCGTATGCCATCATCCGTTCGATAAACAACCACAACGACACGATGCTCATCAGCAATAAAATTCCGACAACCCCGTAATCCAATACGCTCTCTGCCCAGCCTAACCAGCTATTTTCCATCTAGTTCTCCTTTTTTAAATTCAAGTTTGACGCATGTTCCCTCACCCGGTCGTGAAACGACATGCAAATTAATCCGGTGTCGGTCGCAATAGCGCTTGACTAAACTCAAACCGATTCCGTACCCCGCCATCGTAGCATCATTTTGGAAATAACGATCATATATTTGCATTAAAGTGATCTCATCCATCCCGATTCCGCGGTCGCAGATACTCAATGTATGCCCACTGAAACGGATAGCAATATTCGGATCATTCGGTGAATATTTCACCCCGTTCTCCACCAGATTATCGATCACTTTACACAATCCGATCCGATCGAGCGCCACCCGATACGATTCCACCGAGATTTCCCACGTAACGGCAGGATAGAGAGATTTTAAAAATCTCAACCGATCCTCAATCACTTCGTGTACGTCGATATACTCGATTTTTTCCCGTTCAGTCTGTTTTTTGATCAAATAATCAAGCTCATTATACCGCTCTTTCAACATCCCCGCAGCCGATTCTATCCGTTCCAGACGTTTAATACTTTTCTCGTCGTTATGTGTTTTTCGAAGCATCTGCACATTAGCCGTTATTGTATTAATGGGCAGGTTCAGCTCATGTAGCGTCTCTTTGGAGAAACGTTCCAAATGCTCAAAATGCTCCCGTAAAGGGGTAATCGCGATTTTTGCCAAAATCCCCCCCGCGACAAGGGTAAGAAGCAACGACACAAAAGCGATTATTCCCCACTGCTGAATTCCGAGGACATCATGGACGTAATAAATCCCGGCAATCAATAAAGCGGTCGTCGTTACGTACAGCGATGCCAGCGCAATCTCAACACTACGGAACAAGACGGTACCCCAATCCCCGTATATTAACGATTTTGTCACTGCCGATCTCTTGCTTAAGACGGTTGATATAAACCCGTATCGCCCCGTCACTGATCATTTCCGAAGGGTTCCACAATGCATCCATGATCATCTCTTTCGTTACGATCTCTCCCGCATTTTGGATAAACAGGGCCATCAGCTGATACTCTTTGAGAGAAAAAGGGATCTCTTCACCTCCAAGCAAAACGCATTTATGCAGTTCATCGAGGCACAATTCGCCGACACATTGACGGCTATTCCCTTTGGTGCGGCGTAAAAGAGCATTGATCCGGATAATCAATTCATGGGTATCGAAAGGTTTTTTGAGATAATCGTCCGCGCCGATTTCAAACGCCTTGGAGAGGGTTTCAAGTTCCTGATGCGACGTCAGATAAATCGTCGGCGTCGTATCGTTGGCGCGACGCAGTTCCTGAAGCAAAGAGAGCCCGTCGATCAACGGGACATTGATATCGAGCAGATAGAGATCGAAATGATTTTTGTAGGTTTCATCGAGAGCCTCCTGTCCGTTTCGGCATAATACGACGCTAAAGTCCTCTTCTTCCAAAACATCGGCAATCGATTCGCCGAACAGCAAATCATCTTCGAGCAATAAGATATTAGTCGACACGCTCAATGGCCCATTGGAGGGTTTCCCCCGCTTTCATCGGTACAACGGTGCCGTACATCTCCGGAACGACGAAATCGTGTCGGGAAAGCATTACCTCTTTATATTCGGCACAAATACCGTAAATCTGTTGAGCGTTGTCACTGACAAAAGCCTGGAGATTATCGAGTTTATCATGCGCGTCAAATACTTCACACAGCAGCTGTAAAGCGATAGGCGCGGTAAATACCCCGGCTCCGCAGCCGCACGATTCTTTCGTATGTTTCGGGTGGGGAGCGCTGTCAGAACCGAACATCACTTTCGGATGGGCTTCCAAAGCCACTTTTAAGAGTGCCGCACGATCCTCGGGACGTTTGGCGATCGGTTTGCAAAACAGATGCGGGCGGAGCATCCCTCCCGCAACGTCGTCAAGCGTGATAATCAAATGATGTACTGTAATCGTAGCGTACAGATTCTCATACCGATCCAGCATAGCCACCGCCTCCGCCGTCGTAATATGTTCCATAATGATCTTCAGCTTCGGGAAATTCGTCGCCAGCATCTCATACACCGACATAAATTCGGCTTCGCGGTCCATCACGAAACCGTTTGTCTCGCCGTGCACGGAGAGGATGATCCCCAAATCGGACATCGCCTGGAGCGTTTCGCGCATCGATTCGATATCAAACGATGCGACACCCCCTTCCGAATTGGTCGTCACTCCGCTCGGATAGAGTTTGATTGCCGTAATTTCGTCTGCAACCTCTTCCAAAAAAGTGCGGCTGTAATTTTGGTAAAACAGAGTCATATACGGTTCGAAATCATCTCTTCCGATCGCATGTTTAATCCGTTCTTTGTATCCTCTTACCATCTCTTTGGTCGTTACAGGAGGGACAAGATTCGGCATCACCAGCGCACCGCTGAAACTGTACGAAGTCAACGGTGCAACCGTTTCCAGCATTTCGCCGTCACGCAAATGCAGATGCATATCCAACGGCATCGTAAGGGTAATCGTTTTCATCCCTTATACCTTCAACTGCATTTGGGCTTCTTGGATCAACGCATTCAAAGCCTTTTCGTAACGTATTGCTTCAGCTTCGTCAGTCGATTCGAATCGGGTGACCAAAACCGGAGTGGTATTGCTGGCACGCACTAATCCCCATCCTTGATCAAAAATAACCCGAACGCCGTCAACATCGATAATCTCTTTGATAGCAGGAAACGATTCGGGCGGAGTTTGTAGCAGCTCTTTCAATTTCGCCATTAACGGAAATTTCTCCTGCTCAGTAGTTTTGACCTTGATCTCTTCGGTCGAAAACACCTGCGGAAGTTTCGCAATTTCGGCATCCAGATCGATCCCTTCGTACACCAACTCCAACATCCGTAGCGTTGCATAAATCGCATCGTCATATCCGAAGTAGCGGTCGGCAAAGAAGACGTGCCCGCTCACTTCGCACGCCAGATCGGCATGAAGCTCTTTCATTTTGACTTTGAGATTCGAGTGCCCCGTCTTATACATGACGGCAGTCGCACCCCGTTCTCGCAACGTATCGTACATCACCTGTGAACATTTGACCTCTCCGATTACGGTCGGATTTTTCATCTTCAGGGCGAACAAGATTGCCATCATGTCCCCTTTGATATTGTTCTTATGGGTCAATACCGCAATACGATCCGCATCGCCGTCATAGGCGAATGCGATATCCCCCTCTTTCGACAACAACTCTTTAATATCTTCGAGATTATGCTCTTCACTCGGGTCCGGATGGTGATTCGGAAACGTTCCGTCGGGATTCACGTATATCCCTTTTGTATTCAGTTCCAATTCGTTGAAAATCTCTTCAATCGCCAATCCCGCGACACCGTTTCCGCAGTCATAAACGATCTTCTCTTTCATTCCGCGCAGATGTCCGAACGATTCGACCATAAAATTTTTGTAACGGCTCAGCGCGTCAATTTCGATCACTTGACGTTCCGCCTTCGGAGGAAACGCCATTCCCTCGATTTTACGACCGAGGGCGTAGATCGATTCGCCGAAAAACGGAGCTTTGTTGATAGTGATCTTAAAACCGTTATACTCACTCGGATTATGCGATCCGGTTATCATGACCGAGGCACATGGCGTTACCCCCTCAAAACTCTGATAATTGCAAAAATAGTTTACCGGAGTAGGAACCATTCCCATCCCCAATACTTTCATACCGCCGGCATTAAGCCCGGCACTGAGATACTCGAACAAAACAGGAGAATGAGAACGGGCGTCGTATCCCACCGCAACATACTCACCGTGAACTTTCATCTCTTCGGCCAAGGCATATCCCAAACGGGTGATACTCTCTTCGTTCAACTCTTTTTCATAAATCCCACGGATATCGTATTCACGATAAATACTCATAAAACTCCTTCAATTTAAACAATAACCGATTATACAACGAGGTTGGTAAAAGAGTCTTTTTAAATAGGGCAAAAGCCCCGAAGAAAAGTAACCAAAAAGTGTTACAAAAGTGTTAAGAAGGCTTATATTTAGCACGGGTTCTGCGCGTGAGCACTCTGCTGAAGAGAACTCAGCGTTAGCATGAGAACCGAAATCGAAGTGAGTAACCTCACATCGATAGGTTCGGAACCGTAGGCAAAGAGTTTACCCTGCCGAAGGCTATTCCGGGACGAGTTCCGATGGCGTGATAAATCAAATGGCGCGTTTGAACTCAGGATAAGCTTCGAGACCGCATTCACTAACGTCCAGCCCCTGCAGCTGATCTTCATCCGTTGCCCGAAAAGGAACCATTTTATTGATCGTATAGATAACGATCGACGAAACGGTAAAGACGAAAACGGCAATCTCTCCGACCCCTTTGAGCTGGTTAATAATAGTGATCCCCTTCGCTGGATCCGCGGCAAAAATCCCAACTGCCAATGTCCCCCAAATCCCGTTTACCAGATGCACCGACAACGCCCCGACAGGGTCGTCGATACGAAAACGGTCAAACAACGGAATAGCCAAAACGACTAAAATTCCGCCGATTCCGCCGATAAGGATCGAATCCGTCACACTATAAAGGTGCGGTCCGGCGGTTATCGCGACCAAACCGCCCAAAGCGCCGTTGAGAATCATAGTGATATCGAACAGACGGTAGCGTATATAGATAAAAATCCCTGCACTCAGCGCTCCGGCCAATCCGGCGGCATTCGTATTAAAAATTGTCAATGCGACGGAATCCGCGGCCTCTTTGGTAGCGATAGAACCGACCGATCCGCCGTTAAAACCAAACCATCCGATCCATAGTAACATAGCCCCTAAAACGACCAAAGGGATATTCGATGCCGGAATAACGCGGATTTGATCCCCGACATAACGCCCTTTACGCGGCCCGATAATCAAAATTGCGGCAAGCAGCGCCCATCCGCCGGTCGAATGGATCACGGTCGAACCGGCTAAATCGACAAAATTTAAGTCAAAAACAGTATCTTTAATCCAATCGCTTCCCCAACTGATATTCACGGCGGTCGGATAGATCAATGCGCCCATAATAATGGTAAAAAGAGTCAATGGAAACAATTTCGCCCGTTCACCGACTCCACCGCTCATAATATTGATTGCTTTACCGACGAACGCCATTTGAAACATGAAAAAAGCCCATTTGCTCATCGTCTCATTCTGAACTTCGCCAAAAGCGAGCGAATATCCGATTAAAATAAATGCCATCGAAGCTACCGCATAGATCATGACATTGACCGTCAAGACACTGGAGACGTTTTTGGTACGTACAAGACCTGCTTCGAGCATAGCAAATCCGGGAACCATTAAGATAATTAAAGTGATTGAAAATAAGGCAAAGAAGGTGTTAATAACGTAGGCTGTATCCATGCAGCACCTTTAATTTAAGATAAAGGTGTGCATTATATATCCAATTACACTAATTGGAGAGGAGAAGTTGATTATATTTTAATCAATTGGGACAAATCGTACGCAGTATACTGCACGACTCACCAAAATGATTCGGCGAAATACAGCTCAGGGGATTTGTCCCCTTTCGCTTAGATAGCTTCTACGTCTGTCTCACCCGTACGGATACGGACGATTTTACTAATGTCACTGACGAAGATTTTGCCGTCGCCGATTTTTCCGGTGCGAGCCGATTCAACAACGGTGTTGACCACTTGATCTACCATTGCGTCATCGACTACCATCTCCATTTTGATCTTCGGTAAAAAGTCTACGACATACTCGGCACCGCGATATAGCTCGCTGTGCCCTTTTTGACGTCCGTACCCTTTTACTTCACTGACCGTCATACCGGTAATACCGATCTCAGCCAATGCATCTTTCACATCTTCGAGTTTAAAAGGTTTGATAACCGCTTCAATTTTTTTCATTGTTCATTCCTTCTTAAAGATTAAATCCACGTTCACCGTGTACTGATTCATCCAAACCTTGGCTCTCTTGTTCTTCGTTGATACGTGAACCGCCGGTCAATGCCATCGCGATATAGTAAACGATGATCGTACCGATCAAAGTGACCAATCCGACTACCAATACAGACTCGGCTTGAACCATGATTTGTCCCATACGGTCACCTGAAGCTTTAAGCGGGCCGTCCCATAGTAATCCTTGATCGTTAAGAGCAAAGATACCGGTAGCGATCGCACCCCAAAGACCTGCAAGGAAGTGAACTCCGAACGCATCCAAAGAATCATCGTAACCCAATTTTTTCTTCAATGCGGTTACACCGAAGAAAGCGATCAACGCTCCCATGATACCGATAATAAACGCACCCGATACACCGACGAATCCTGCTGCGGGAGTAATCGCAACCAAACCGGCGATAGCACCAGAAGCCGCACCGAGCAAAGTAGGTTTTTTGAATACCGCATACTCAATGACGATCCAAGTGATCGTTGCAACCGCTGCAGCGATTGTTGTTGTCAAATACGCAAGACCGGCAATAGCGTTTGCACCGAAAGCAGATCCGCCGTTGAATCCATACCAACCGAACCAAAGAAGACCGGCACCGGCAGCTGTCAAGACAACGCTCGCAGGTTTCATAGCAACTTTAGGATATCCCGCACGTTTACCGAGCAATACCGCCAATACAAGACCGGCCAAACCGCCGTTCATATGAACAACCGTACCACCCGCGAAGTCAAGAGCACCCTCGTTAAAGAGGTAACCGCCACCCCATACCATATGCGTGATCGGAGCATAAACAACGATCGTCCAAATCGCGACGAAAACCATCCACGTCGAAAACTTCATACGCTCGATAACCGAACCTGCAGCAATCGCAACGGTAATAGCAGCGAATGTCCCTTGGAATACGACAAATACATATTTAGGATAAAGTTGACCGAGATCAACACTTGCAAATTCTGTCCAACTGATTCCGTTAAGCATTACATTGCCGAAACCGCCGATCACTTGGTTCATCGAACCGTCCATTGTTCCAAACGCAACCGAGAAACCGGCAACGATCCATGCGATAAATGCAACGACAAATGCACCGAATACCATTGCATAGGTGTTCAATACGTTTTTCGCACGGGTCATTCCGCCGTAAAACAATGCCAATCCGATCGGAGTCATCAACATTACCAATGCTGTTGACATCATCATCCATGCGGTATCTCCAGAGTTGAGTACCGGTTCGACAGCGTCATCCGCAAATGCCGATACGCCAAGTAGCGATAGAGCTAAAAGCCACTTTTTCATTATCCTCTCCTTTTTTGGACCTTTCAAATTGTCCGTATTAACTTAAACGTCGAATACCATTGTACAAAGTAATCGAAAGTTAAGAGTGCAGATTATTGATTAATTTTTAATCACTTTAAGAAATAACTATAGAACGGAGAAAAATTAGAAGATTATAAGAAGAAGAAATATCCGAAAGAGAAAAGATCCCGTCCGGATAATGCCGGGTTTTTAGATAGCCTCGCTATCAGTCTCTCCGGTACGGATACGGATAATCCGATCGATATCGCTGATAAAGATTTTGCCGTCGCCGATTTTTCCGGTCCGAGCCGATTCTACAACCGTATTGACCACTTGATCTACCATTGCGTCATCGACTACCATCTCCATTTTGATCTTCGGTAAAAAGTCTACGACATACTCGGCACCGCGATATAGCTCGCTGTGCCCTTTTTGACGTCCGTACCCTTTTACTTCACTGACCGTCATACCGGTAATACCGATCTCAGCCAATGCTTCTTTCACATCTTCGAGTTTAAAAGGTTTGATAACTGCTTCAATTTTTTTCATTTGATAAAACTCCCTGCGCATATTGATGTAATTGTAGCTTCTTTTACCCTCAGATACAAATCATCCGTTTTCATACACTAATATGCCTATAACTATAATATATAGCATTTTTTCACCTTTTAGCATTCTTAAGGGGTGATAAGATATAATCAGCGACTTTATCTTCACTTTCCGGGGGCGAAATGAACGATCTGCTTGACAACAGCGAAATCAATGACATTAATATAGAAGACACCCTTAAGAGTAGTTATCTCGACTACTCCATGAGCGTTATCATCGGACGGGCACTTCCTGACGTTCGAGACGGTCTAAAACCGGTACATCGCCGTATCCTGTATGCTATGGATAAACTCAACCTCTCTGCGGGTGCCAAATACAAAAAATCGGCCCGTATCGTCGGGGATGTCATCGGTCAATACCATCCGCACGGCGATACTTCGGTATATGATGCACTTGTCCGTATGGCTCAGCCGTTTTCGATGCGCGCACCGCTAGTCGACGGTCAGGGGAACTTCGGTTCGGTTGACGGCGATAACGCGGCAGCAATGCGTTATACCGAAGCACGTATGACCCGTTATGCCGGAGAACTCCTTAAAGACCTTGACAAAGATACCGTCGATATGGTCGACAACTATGACGGCACGACGCAAGAGCCCGACGTCCTCCCGACCCGTGTACCGAACCTTCTTATCAACGGTTCAAGCGGTATTGCCGTCGGTATGGCGACGAATATTCCTCCCCATAATCCGCAAGAAGTCCTTCAGTCGCTTGTGTATCTTATTGATAACCCGCAAGCGACCTTACATGACATTATGCAGTTTATCAAAGCGCCCGATTTTCCGACAGGCGGAACTATTTACGGGAAAAAAGGGATATTGGACGCTTACGAAACGGGACGCGGACGGATTCGTGTCCGTGCCAAAACCCACATCGAGAAAAAATCGAACAAAGACGTCATCGTTATCGACGAGCTGCCGTACCAAGTCAACAAAGCCCGTCTGATCGAAACGATTGCCGATTTGGTCAAAGACAAGTTCATCGAAGGGATTTCCGAAATTCGCGACGAATCCGACCGTGAAGGTATCCGTGTCGTCATCGAGCTCAAACGCGATGCCATGAGTGAAATCGTCCTCAACAACCTCTACAAATCGACCAATATGGAGACGACGTTCGGGATCATCATGCTTTCGGTTTTCAATCAGGAACCGCGGGTTTTCACCCTTTTGGAAACCTTGGGACACTTCATTAACCACCGCAAAACCGTTATTATCCGCCGTACGATCTTCGATCTTGAAAAAGCTAAAGCCCGTGCCCATATTTTAGAAGGTTTGAAAAAAGCGCTTGACCATATCGAAGCAATTATCAAACTGATCCGTGCCAGTGCCGACGGCGAAACCGCTAAAAACGGTTTGATCTCTGAATTCGGGTTTTCACCGATTCAGGCTCAAGCGATTTTGGACATGCGGCTCCAACGCCTTACCGGGTTGGAACGCGATAAAATCGAAAATGAGCTGAAAGAAATTTTGGCGCATATCGAATATCTCGAAAGTATTTTACGCAGCGAAGAAGTTCTCAAAACGATTATCAAAGACGAATTTATTGAACTCGTAGAGCAATACAATATTCCGCGTATGACCGATATAGAAGACAATTACGACGATATCAATATTGAAGACTTGATTCCGAACGAACCGATGGTCGTCACAATCTCGCATCGCGGATATATCAAACGGGTACCTCTTGCCGCCTACGAAAAACAGATCCGAGGCGGAAAAGGAAAAGTTGCCGTTACAACCTACGATGATGACTTCATTGAAAAATTCTATACCTGCAATACCCATGATACCTTGATGTTTGTCACCGATCGCGGACAGCTCCACTGGCTCAAAGTGTATAAAATCCCTGAAGGTTCACGTACGGCAAAAGGGAAAGCGGTTGTCAACCTCATTAATCTCGAAGCAGATGAAAAAATCCGTTCCATCATCCCGACGACCGATTTCGACGAAAACAAATCTCTTGTTTTCTTTACCCAAAACGGTATCGTCAAACGTACTGCCCTTAACGAATTCTCCAATATCCGAAGCAACGGTGTCCGTGCGATCGTCCTCGATGAAGACGATACCCTCATCACCGCCCATATCGCTAACGAAGAGACCAAATATCTCTTTATCGTTACCAAATTTGCTCAATGTATCAAATTTGAAATCGATAAAACCCGCGATCAGGGACGTAGTACCCGTGGGGTTCGCGGTATCAAATTCAAAATTGAAGGCGATGTCGTTGTCGATGCCAACATCATTAAAAGCGATGAAGAAGAAATCCTTATGGTGAGTGAAAAAGGGATCGGAAAACGGACAACCGCTGAAGAATACCGCCTGACGAATCGTGCAGGTTCGGGTGTCATTGCGATGAAACTAAACGCTAAAACCGGAACAACCGTCGTAGGATGTGTTATGGTCGATGAGACAATGGATCTAATGGCCCTTACCAAAGCGGGTAAAATGATTCGTGTCGATATGCAAAGTATCGCAAAATCGGGACGTAACACCAGCGGTGTCTATATCGTCAAAGGTGACGACGTCGCCAGCATCTCGCGCTGTCCGAAAAAAGAAGAGGAAGAAGAGGAGAACGAAGGGAGCGGTGAAGCTTCGGAAGGGACATTAGAGTTGGAATAGTATTTGCTGATAAGCCATAACTATTCACCCTCTTTAAGGAAGAAGAATGAAACTATCAGCAGCCCTTGCAATCGCACTGAGCGTCTCCGCACTTCATGCGGGATTTTTTTCGCCTGACGGGACTGACGAACCAAAAATTAAATGTGTTTATAGCGGAACCGACGGAAGTTGTGTCGAGCCGATTTTAAAAGCTGAAAACGAGTTGGTCATCACCGTCACAGGCCAAGGTGTCGCCCCATCGGTAACATCATCTCCGGCGCAAGCATATGCGTTGGCAAAACGCGCCGCTATGGCCGATGGCTATCGCCAAATTGCCGAGCGGGTCAAAGGGGTACAAGTCGAAGGGCAAGATACGATCAAAAATATGATGCTTCAACAATCGAGTACCAAAACTTCCGTCGAAGCTATTGTTCGCGGTGCGAATCTTCTTAACACTACATTTAAAGAGGGTCTGTGCGAAGTCGAAATGGAAATTGCCCTTTCATACTCCCGAGTCTTGCACTAATCTGCACGCTCTCGTATGGAACCGATAACTATTATATCGGATATCGGTTCACTGCCCAAAACGTCCAAGCCATTAACGAAACACTCACTATTTCAAAAGCGATGCAACCGTGTCCTACACGTGCTGCTTCTGTTTTAGAGTTGAAATACAATGGATACGAGCCGCTGGAAGCCCTTCTAAATCGGGAACGTGACCGCTTTGTCGAATTTGCGGCCGTTCAGGAACTCCGGATCAAAAATAACGATACCGTAACACTCAATGCAATCAAGAGTCAAGAGACGTTTACTCTCCCGACACGGTGCTATGCAGTCGAGTTTAATCGAGACTTTGTTACAATCACCTTATTACAATAAGAGGTGAAAGGTTCCAATGAAAATCGCGATTGTCGAAGACGATATCAATATGCGCAAATCTTTAGAGATAGCGATGGGCGAATACAGCGCTTATGAAGTGCATACGTTTAAAAACCCTCGTGATGCCCTTAAAAAACTGGACGATTCCTACGAGCTGATTATCAGTGACATCAACATGCCCGGGATGGACGGACTTGAGTTCGTCAAAACTCTAGGGGGTAAATTCGAAGTCATTATCATTACCGGCAATGCGACCCTGACCCGTGCCATCGAATCGATTCAGCTTGGGGTCAAAGATTTTCTCCTGAAACCTTTCGAAATCGAAACCTTGGTCGCTGCCATCGAGCGAAGCGCTACCGTCGTCAAAAAAAGCTCTAAAAATACACCGATATCGACCTCGCCATCCAATGCGTTTTTAGGCAATTCTCCGGCACTAGAGAAATTATTGAATCGTATTTCGAAAGCGGCCGCAACGGATGCGAGCGTCATGCTACTCGGAGAAAGCGGTGTCGGTAAAGAGCTTTTTTCCCGCCACATTCATGAAAACTCACCGCGCGCATCAAAACCTTTCATCGCCATCAATATGGCGGCAATTCCCGACAATCTTATTGAAAGTGAACTTTTCGGATTCGAAAAAGGGGCGTTTACCGATGCGACGGAGGCTAAAGCCGGACAATTCGAACTGGCGGAGGGGGGAACCCTTTTCCTCGATGAAATCGCCGAAATGCCTTATCCTTTGCAGGCCAAACTGCTGCGTGTCTTGCAAGAACGCGAAATCCGTCGGCTCGGTTCTTCCAAAAATACCAAAATCGATGTACGGATCATTTGCGCTACCAATGCCGATCTGCATCAAAAAATCACTGAGGGAAAATTTCGCGAAGATCTCTATTACCGGCTCAATACGATACCGTTAAATATTCCTCCTCTGCGCGAACGGCGCGAAGAGATCCTCTCAATAGCCGAAGCGGCATTGGAACGGTATTGTTCTCAATACGGATTTGAATCCAAAGCATTCACATCCTCAGCCGTTCAGGCTCTCCAAGGCTATAATTGGCCCGGTAACATCCGTGAGTTGATCTCCGTAGTGGAGCGTTCGGCGATATTAAGTGACGGGAATGTCATCGATACCGAAGATCTCTTTTTAGAAGCGCGGGGCTTGGGACGAATTTAAATCTTTTAATCCCCTCCAAGCCTTGATTCGCTATAATCGCGGAAAAATTATTCAAGGGTGATTCGCTCATCCCCAAGGAAAGCTTCCCATGAAACGTTATAACGTTGCTATCGTCGGCGCCAGCGGTGCCGTCGGAGAAGAAATTTTACGCATTTTCGAAGAAATCGATTTTCCTCTTGCCAAGCTTGTTCCGCTTGCCAGTGCCCGCAGTGCGGGAAACACCGTCACATTCAATGATCAAGAACTGGTGATTAAAGAACTGACGCCGACGGTTTTTGACGAAGAAGCTATCGAAATCGCTTTGTTTAGTGCGGGAGGAAGTGTTTCTGCAGAGTTCGCCCCTTATGCGGCAAAAGCCGGGGCAGTCGTTATCGATAACACCAGCCACTTCCGTATGTTTCCGGACGTTCCTCTCGTCGTACCGGAAGTTAATCCCGAAGATATCGCCGAATGGAAAAATACCGGTATTATCGCTAATCCGAACTGCTCGACGATTCAAATGGTACAAGCGCTCAAACCCTTGGACGATGCGTATGATCTTGTCCGTATCGATGTCAGCACCTATCAGGCAACATCCGGTGCCGGGAAATCGGCTATGGAAGAGCTTGTCGAGCAAATGCAGGCATTTTTTGCGTTTACACTCGACGATGTCGAGCCGAAAAAGTTTCCGCATCGAATCGCATTGAACGCTATCCCTCAAATCGACTCGTTTACCGATAACGGCTACACCAAAGAAGAGCTCAAAATGGTCAACGAAACGCAAAAAATCATGCACAAAGAGATCGAGGTCAGCGCTACTTGTGTCCGTATTCCGACACTACGTGGGCATGCCGAAACTCTGACCCTCACATTCGACGGTGCCGTGGATGCGAATGAAGCTCGTGAACTGTTGCGCAAAGCACCGAACATCATCGTTCTGGATGAGCCGAAAGAGAGTATCTATCCGATGCCGTCATTGTGTATGGATCAAAACGAGACATTCGTCGGACGCATCCGCAATGACATCTACCGCAACAATGTTCTGCATCTTTGGATCGTTGCCGATAATCTTCGAGTAGGAGCGGCAACGAACGCCGTCAGAATTGCCCAAAAATGGGTTGAAATGCAAGGGAACTGATCATGAATATGATTGAAAAATTCTTTGAGCACGGGCTTTGGAGTTCACGTTTTATTATTTTATTGGCAGTCGTATTCGGTTTGATCGGAGCAATATTGCTTTTCGCCGTAGCCAGTTTTGATATCTATAATACTGCTGTTTACGTGATCAATACCTACTCTACCCATGCCCACCCCGAACATTTTCATGATGACGTCGTCGGAGGGATCATCGGGGCGGTCGATCTGTATTTGATCGGTGTTATCATGCTGATTTTTTCATTCGGAATTTATGAACTCTTTATCTCCGATATCGATCCGGCCAAAGATACCGAAGGGAATGAGAATCAACTTCTCGCCGTCCACTCTCTCGATCAATTGAAAGATAAAATCTCCAAAGTCATCGTGATGGTTTTGGTCGTCGGTTTTTTCCAAAAAGTGGGACATACCGTATTTAGCGGCGCATTAGAGCTGCTTTATCTTGCGCTTTCCATCACTGCCGTATCCGTCGGGCTTTACTTTTTGAGTAAAGTCGGACATCATGAACATTAATAGATAGATCGAAGGAATAGTAATGAGTAAAATTTTTGTTGATGCCTGCTTTCGCCGCCCTACCCCGCACACTCCTATCTGGATGATGCGTCAGGCGGGACGTTATCTTCCCGAATATATGGAAGTACGTAAACGTGCGGGCAATTTTTTAAATCTTTGCCATGCTCCGGATATGGCCTGTGAAGTAACGATCCAGCCGGTTGAAAGGTTGAATGTCGATGCCGCTATTTTGTTCAGCGACATCCTCGTCGTTCCGAACGAGATGGGAATGGAATTAGAGTTCATCAAAGGTTTCGGCCCAAAATTTCCCTCACCGCTTGAAACCCAGGAAGATTTAGACGCATTGGATATCGATGCGGCGGAAAAGTTGACCTATGTGTACGAAACGATCCGAATGGTACGTGCCCGTCTTGCCGATGACAAAGCGCTTATCGGCTTTACGGGAAGTCCTTGGACACTAGCTACCTATATGATCGAAGGACAAGGGACCAAAACCTACGCTATCGTCAAAAAACTTTTATATACAAATCCTGGATATATGCATGCTTTGTTAGCCAAATTGACCCACGTCATCAAAGGATATTTGGAACGTCAAATCCTTGCCGGAGCCGATGCCGTACAAATATTCGATTCATGGGCAAGCGCCCTGGAAGAGCCGGCATTTTTTGAATTCAGCTGGAACTATATGAAAGAGATCGCCGATTACATCAAAACCAAATACCCACATGTTCCCGTCTTGCTCTTCCCAAAAGGGATTTCGGGCTTTTTAGACAAAATCGACGGTAACTTTGATGTTTTCTGCGTCGACTGGTCGACTCCGATCGAGCTTGCAAAAGAGAAACTGGGCGATCGCTACGTCTTGCAAGGCAATATGGAACCGACACGTCTATACAGCCGCGAAGCTACATTAGAAGGTGTCAAACACATCATTGACGTCATGGGGATTACAGAAGGGCATATTTTCAATCTCGGCCACGGGATGCTTCCCGATCTGGAACCTGAAAATGCCAAATATCTGGTTGATCTCGTCCATGAGATAACCGCACGCTGATGCCTTCTTGCATCTTCGGTCCCGTCCGTTCACGCCGTTTCGGCGTATCGCTCGGAATCGACCTCTCTCCTTCTATAAAACAATGCAATTTTGACTGCCTCTACTGTGAACTCTCACCTGCAAAAGCTATAGCCGCACAACATGAGATCATCCCGGTCGAAACGGTTATTCGCGAGTTGCAAGAGGCACTCTCCGCACATCCGGATATTGACGTCATTACCATTACGGCAAACGGCGAGCCGACGATGTATCCTGATTTGGAACCGTTAATCGAACAAATCAATACCTTTAAAGGTTCCAAAGAGACCTTAATTCTTTCTAACAGCGCTTCTTTAAGCGATGAGAAAGTCTCGCATACTCTTTTGAAGTTCGATCAGGTCAAACTTTCTCTTGATGCTGCGTCACCGGAAATTTTTGCCAAAATAGATCGCCCTGCGGAAGGGATAGAGATCGCAACGATCATCCAAAGTATCATCCGTTTTTCACATCGGTTTAGCGGCAAACTCTTTTTGGAAGTCCTGTTTGTCAAAGGGGTCAACGATGCCCCTACCGAGATAGCCGCACTCAACCATGCTCTATTGCAAATCAAATGCGACCGCATCGATATCGGAACTGTCGACCGTCCCCCGGCATACGCCGTCCAAGCGCTCAGCTATGATGAACTCTATTCTCTTTCGCATCTTTTTGATCCCCAATTGCCGATTCATATCGTCACCCGTTCGCATACATCGACAAAAGTCGGCAAATACACTGAAGAAGAGATTTTAACGACTCTCGACAAACGTCCTCTTACGGCAGAAGACATTGAAGCCCTTTTCGATTCAGCGTCTAAAAAGCGGTTCCAAATCCTGAAAGATCAAGGAAAAATCGTTCAAATCGAACGTTCAAACATCCATTTTTTTATTCCAAGCACGAATCTTCATCGAAAACGCTCTAAATAGAGCCATTTTTATTGACATTTATCCCTTCATACCGTATAATTACGCCCTCATAAACATTCCGGATTAGCTCAGCGGTAGAGTAGGTGACTGTTAATCACTTGGTCGCTGGTTCGAATCCAGCATTCGGAGCCATTTGTGAACCTTTTCTTTCTTTTACATTCCGAATTAGCTCAGCGGTAGAGTAGGTGACTGTTAATCACTTGGTCACTGGTTCGAATCCAGTATTCGGAGCCATCCCCCTTCATTCACTGTCATCATACAATCATCCGAAATCTAACTACTAAATTTTATACTTGTTCCTCTGTTATTTCAGCCCATCTCGTTTACATCTGTTCATTTTTTTAACACCGACTTCGATGAAATATTTACTTTTTAGTAATAATTTTCATTAGTTTATATGATATATTTTCGCGCTTTAACTATATTCGAGATAAAGGAACTTCGTGAAAAAAATACTTACCCTCTCATTATTGGCATCTTCCTTATTGGTTCCCCATGCATTTGCTGAGACTTCATTGGTCGAACGATTCGATCAACTTGAAAAAGAGATGAATGCCCTTCGTGCCGAGCTTCAATCCCTCAAAGCCGAAAATACAAAACTGGCGACTCAGCTCGCACAGCCCGTTTCATTGGAGAAAAGAAACGAAGCGATTGAAGAACTTCAAGAGCAAATCAGCACAATCAATAAAAAGACAAACAGCAACAACCTCAAATGGGGTGTCGACTTTAGAACCAGTATCGACAATCTCAATTACAAGATGGCAAACGGCACTACTCAGAAAAACGATGCCCTTTTCAGCAACCGTTTATGGCTCAATATGAGCTATCAGGCAAATCAACACGTAAAATTCGGCGGACAGCTCTCCTATAACAAACTGTTCGGCGAACGTTCGATGATCAATCCGCAAAACGGAGCCATGGACAGTTTTGACTGGGTGAGTTCGGAAAACAAACAAGACGATTCGATTCGCGTCCGTTCAGCCTATATGGATTATACAGACGAGACGTTTTTCGGCATGAACCTTCCGTGGTCGTTCGGAATCGGCCGAAGACCTTCCACAAACGGTAAATTAATCAACTATCGAGAAGACGATTTATCAACGTCGCCGCTCGCTCACATCAGCAATGCCGAGTTTGACGGCGGAAACATCAAATTTCATCTCGATACTGTGATCGGGTTGGAAGGTTCATCCGTTAAATTTGCCGCAGGACGTGGAATGAGTAATGCGGAACCGCGCTTTAGTTCAGCACCGTACAGTGATGCCGACGGAACCGATACCGGCAACATTACAATGTACGCACTCAATTTCGTCCCCTACAAAAATTCCAAGATCGCAACCGAACTGCAATATACTCATGCCAACAATCTCATCGATATCAAAAATTCCGGTTTCGATCAAACAGGGGCATTCACATTAGCCAACTACGATCCGTCCATGGAAACCGTCGGATCACTCCATCTGGCATCTGCATTTATTGCATTTACCGGCATCGGAGACGGAATCAGCCATTATTTGGATAACACCACCGTTTTTGTTAGCGGTGCCATGTCAAAAACAGATCCTCAAGGGGGAAAAATGATGCTAGGCTCCTACGATAGCCAAACAGGATACAGCTACTGGATCGGGACGCAAATGCCTTCGCTCATTTCGGAAAAAGGAAAATGGGGGATCGAGTTTAACCACGGCAGCCGTTATTGGAGACCGTTCACCTATGGAGAAGATACTGCGATAGGATCAAAGATTGCCGTACGAGGTGATGCCTATGAGCTCTACTTCACGGAACCGATCGTCGATGCACTCAGTTTTCAACTGCGCTATACCTACATCGATTATGATTACAGCGGAAGCAACGGCTTCTTCGGAGGACAAAGCGGAGCGCCGATGAAAATCAGTGATATCCCCTCTTCTACCGATCTTTCCGGTATCGTTGTGGACAAGGCCCAAGACATACGGGCGTATCTACGCTATAAATTTTAATCACTCTGGCAATCTCTGCACAGCAGAGATTCGCCTTCTCAATTATGAAGCGAATTTGTCTCCTCGTCATAATGATCACATTCGTACCGTTTAAATCCGTCTACCATCCGAACAATATTTTTGATCGGCGTCGGATTATTCAAACGTCGGATTTGATGTTTCTTTACACAATCGCCACACCGTCTGATAACGCAATGAATAGCGTCACTAATTACCAGCATCGGCTGCATAGGATCGATTTGCAGAATATGGTCAACGTACTGTTGGGCATTTTCGATCGTGTTATCGATCAATACAACATCAAACGTATGCTTTTGAAATGCAATATAGGCATCGCCGAGCGACGAGGCGGTTGCAATATCGCATTTTAACTGTTCTTCGAGCAACATTTTTCGGGTTTGCAGCTGAAAACCGCTACGGTCTATGATTAATAATTTCATGGAGGAATTATCCCCTATTATCCGTTAAAATTGATTAAAGAGTTTATAAAAGCAACTTAATAACCCATACGCTATAATAACATCGAAGTTATAGTCAGGATTCTACACATTTTGAGATCAATTAAATATTTTATCCACTTCCTTTTAAGCATACTCCGCCATCGACAGTTACTGACGGACCTCATAAAAAATGATTTTAAATCTCGTTATCTTCAAAACTATTTAGGTGTTCTTTGGGCTTTTATTCAACCGACGGTAACCATATTGATTTTTTGGTTTGTATTCCAAGTCGGCTTCAAATCTGCACCCGTACAAAACACCCCTTTCATCCTTTGGCTTATTGCAGGTATTATTCCGTGGTTTTTCTTTAGCGAAGCGTTACTCTCGGCCACTAATGCGGTACTCGACAATACATTTTTAGTAAAAAAAATTGTCTTTCGCGTCAGTTTGCTCCCTATAGTAAAAATCGTTTCTGCACTTATTATTCATCTCTTTTTCTTGCTTTTCATATTTGGCATGTTTGTTTTTTATGGCTATTCTCCAAATATTTATTGGATTCAAATCGGATATTATCTGATATCTACCATCATTCTTGTACTCGGACTTTCCTGGATCACTAGTTCCGTAATCGTTTTTTTTCGAGATTTAGGACAACTCGTCAATATGATAATTCAATTTGGATTTTGGCTGACGCCTATTTTTTGGATGATTTCGATGGTTCCCGCACAATATCAATGGATTTTTAAACTTAATCCGATTTATTACATTACACAAGGATATCGTGATTCATTAATTGACCATATTTGGTTCTGGGAAAAATCAAAAGAAACACTCTGTTTCTGGATTATTACGACTGTTTTATTTTTTCTAGGAGCACTTATATTTCGTAAACTTCGACCCCATTTCGCGGATATTTTATGAAAATTATTCTATTTTTGATAGTAGTGGCGGCTTCGTTATTTGGAGACGATGCTAACGATCTTATCAATAAAATAAATAACCGTTTTAGTAAGGATCCCAACAGTGTTATCATTGCCAGTATCGATAGAAATTTTCTAGTCCCCCAAAAAACGGCGTCAGAATCTAAAAAAATCAAAAAAACGCCCGTTAAACAAGTTTCTATTTCAAATCATGATACCGTTCCGACTCCGACAACCTTTATCCAATATCCATCATCGGAAACCATCAAACCGGTTGTAGGCGATGTCGCATCGCGTTATAATGTCGACCCCAATATTCTCCAAGCCTTGATTATAAACGAAAGCAACTTCGAACCGTTAACTTTCAACCTAAATTCTATAAGCGCTTCGGGAATGTCAATTCTAGCTCAACTAAAAGAACGCTTCCCCGACCTCCGCATAAAAATGTATGAGCGTTGGGGGAAACAGTTTGCATCTCTTTATCTCGTACATACTGAAGAAAATATTGAAAAAGCCAAATCTATTTTCGAAACATTGCGTTCCAGTCAAATCAACTTTGACAGTTCTTACATGCAAATAAATTCAATTCATTATGAAAGACTGGGATTATCAAGCATCAATATTTTTGATCCTGCGACTAATATTGATGCAGGAGCAAAAATTTACAAAGATTGTGAAACACGATATAACGGCGATATTCTGAGAAGTATTGAGTGTTATAACAAAGGCTCTTTTAAAGGTCAAACCTCTTATTTCAACAACGTGTATAAAACCTACCAACAGCTCGCGACCACAATTATTAATCCAAATTTTGATACAATATCGAACTAAATTAAGAATAGAGATTATTATGCTGAAACGTTCGGGATTTACACTGATTGAGCTCCTTGTTGTTATCGTTATTATCGGGCTTCTTGCTTCACTCGTCGCTCCAAAGTTTTTCGGAAAACTTGAAACGGCAAAAGGCAAAACTGCTATAGCCCAAATACAAATGTTGTCTACCGCTCTTGACAGCTTCAAATTAGACACCAACCGCTATCCGACTACTGAAGAAGGATTGGCAATTTTATGGGCGAACTCTGTTTCTGTAGATGGGGCTAGCGGTCCGTATCTTCCCAAACCGGTAGAAAAAGATCCATGGGGATTTCCTTATCAATATAAAGCTCCAGGAAGCGATAATCACCCTTACGATCTGCGTTCCCTAGGTGCAGATGGACAAGAAGGCGGTGATGGTGAAAATCAAGATGTCTCGGTTTGGAAATGACACTTATAGGGCATCTTTTAACACAGGCAAATGCGTGTACAGCAGCTGAAATCGAACAAGCTCTCACGTTACAGAAAGATTATGGCGGTCGGATAGGATCTATCCTTTTAAACACCGGCGCAATTACAGAAACACAATTAATAGAGGCATTAGCACAGCAATTATCTATCGGAAAATTTTCTGATTATAAATCTTCGGAAAATATCAAACCGTCAGAAATAGGCATCAGTCTGGTTTTTTTAACCGAAAATAAAATTTTCCCTTTTAGTGAAGAATCCAGCACGCTAAGTGTCGCGATCGCAGATCCTCTGAAAGTGGAAGAACTAGCATTTCTCGAACGTCAAATCGGCAAAAAAGTTCTCCCTTATATCGCAACTTCCGAAGAGATTCGAACGCTTCAGTCACAGTACGAAGAAACTATCTATACCGATACGGCTTTTGATATTGCGGGAGAAGATGAAGTTGACAAACTCAAGGAACTCGCGTCAGAAGCTCCGGTCATTAAACTTGTCAATCATTTATTTTCCAAAGCGGTTAGTATGCGTGCAAGCGATATCCATTTTGAAGCTTTTAAAACAAGCATGTCGGTACGTTTCCGAATCGACGGAATGCTCCGTGTTATCGAAAATATCCCTCAACCATTTAAGCTTCCGGTGGTTGCACGTCTTAAACTTCTCTCAAAAATGGACATTGCCGAAAACCGTCTTCCGCAAGACGGCCGTATCAGTATCAAAACGGGCGGGCAAGAAATTGACATCCGTGCGTCCTCTGTCCCGACCGGATTCGGCGAGAGTTTTGTATTGCGTTTATTAGGCAAACAAAATGTCAGCTATTCGCTTGAATATCTGGAGTTTTATCCCGATCATCTCAAAACATTGCGCGACATTATTAGCAAACCGAATGGAATATTTTTGACGACCGGCCCTACGGGAAGTGGTAAAACGACTACACTTTACGCACTTCTCAATGAGCTCAATGAAGAAAGAACAAAAATTATAACGGTCGAAGACCCTGTAGAATATGAGTTGTCGGGAATTAGCCAAATTCAAGTCAAGTCTGAAATAGATTTCACCTTTGCCAATGCACTCCGCTCTATTTTACGTCAGGATCCCGACATTATTATGATCGGGGAAATACGGGATGCCGAAACCGCGCAAATCGCTATACAATCGTCGTTAACCGGACATATGGTACTCTCTACACTCCATACCAATTCCGCATTAGGTTCAATTACCCGTCTTCTCGACATGGGAATGGAGTTTTTTTTACTCAAATCTTCTATTATCGGTTTAATGGCACAAAGACTCGTTCGTCGTCTTTGCCCTCATTGTAAAGAATCTTATACGCTCTCTCCCGAATATTATGCGGCATGGGATTTACACTCTTTACTTGCAAAGTACCCCGATATCAATCTCAATCCTTGCCGAAATGTCGGATGTAAAGAGTGCAATTTCACAGGCTTTACAGGGCGTATCCCAATTGCGGAAATCGCCCCGTTCACACTCGAAATTCAACAAGCGTTTGAAAAAGAGAGCAATCTCGACTCACTTAGCCGATTCGGTTATCGTACCCTCCTTGAAGATGGACTGTTAAAAGCGCTTGAGGGGCATACTACTATTGATGAAGTCATTCGAGCTGCTGGATGAAAAGTGAATTCCGTTACGAGGCTTTAACAAAAAACGGAGACACCATACGTTCCGTATTTATCGGAACCCGTAACGAATTTCAAAACTTGTTTAAAGACAGGAATCTTATCCTGCTACAGTACAAGGAAAATACTAAGAAACTTAAAAGCGGACGATTTACAGCGGACGATTTTAAAAGTACTATCGAAGAGCTATCCTATCTCATGGGTGCACGGATTCCGATAGATGCCAGCCTTAAACAAATGCTCTCGTCCGTTTCGAAAGAATCTCAGCGTGACTTCTTGGAGAATTTTTTAAATCGAATAAAATCGGGTACGCCCGTTTCACTCTCTCTCAAAGAAGCTTCCGAACATGTCAATTATTCTATCGATAACCTGTCGATTCAAATCATTGCCAGCGGGGAAGAAATCGGTGAACTTGCCAGTGCTTTGGACAAACTCAAAGAACGCCTCATCTTTACGCAAAAACTGAGTTCTGATATTAAATCGGCTATGACCTATCCCGCATTTTTGCTTATACTCAGTTTTGTAATGATTTTCTTTGTCTTTTTCTTCATTGTTCCAAAATTTTCAACGCTATTCTCACCGAAAGAATTTGAAAA
Source organism: uncultured Sulfuricurvum sp. (assembly GCF_937936435.1). Taxonomy (GTDB): domain Bacteria; phylum Campylobacterota; class Campylobacteria; order Campylobacterales; family Sulfurimonadaceae; genus Sulfuricurvum. Next base: position 50,093 of record NZ_CALDDG010000019.1, read on the forward strand.
ACTCCCCGCTCTATCCAAATCCATTCTTACCTTTGGGCAGTTTCTCTCAGACAATACGCAAAGCGTTCTTTTCTTTCTTGCCGCTCTCGTTGTAGTAGTTCTTTTATTCGCAAAAACACTTCGCGGCCACTTTCAGAATATTTTCTTCCGCCTCCCCGTTTTAGGACGTTTTTTGACTTTAATACAGTTATCTTATGTTTTTAACTCTCTCGGAATTATGATTACCGGCGGTATCGAACTTGACCGCGCATTGCGCCAATCTGCCAAACTCGCGACGATTGCCGATTTACGGGCACTTTTCGACAATGCTCTTGCTGAGATCAAAAAAGGGCACAAACTCAGTGATACGCTTAGTTCCAGCCCCTACATTCCGCCTTCGGCTATCTCTATGATCGCGGTTGGCGAAAGTACCGCTCGTTTGGGTGATGTATGTATTCTGCTTGGAGAACGTTTTAGCGAAAACTTCCAAAAAGAAGTCAAACGTCTTTTACTCCTCTTAGAACCTGCAATTATCGTTTTAATGGGAGCCATGATAGCCGTTGTCGTTATTTCGATTATGCTTGCAGTCCTATCAGTCAGTGATATCGTCGGATGAGCCGTTCAGCATTTACGCTTATTGAAATGTTGGTTGTTATCGCACTCATTGCATTTATCTCATCCGTTGTTGCACCGAAAGGATTTGGGATGCTAGATTCCATGAATCGCTTTATCGATCGCAAACGTGCAGATTTGGAGCTAGATCGTCTCCGGATGATTGCATTTTCAACTCAAAAAAACGCAATTATTTCACATCAAACCGTTCGGTGGGACAACAATACTTCATCCCCTTTTCCTTATGATTTCGAAGGTAATATCACGGCAAAAGGGATATTGATTCACCCATGAAGCGAACGGCATTTTTAACTATCGAAGTCTTAATATCGCTTGTTATCATTTCGATGGGGGTATTAACCGTCACTTCAGCACTGAAAACATTGTACGGCGCTGCCGACAAACAAAAACATTACGAAGCGGCGGCGACAACTCTCCTCTCCCTGAAAGATATGCTAAGCAGTATCGATTTTGAAAAACAACAACACAAAGAAGGTAAATTAAACGGTTGGGAATACGCTGTACACATAGAACGCATTGCATCACAACGTACCTACGTTATTAGTGATATTACCGAATTTACAGGTAATAAAGGACGTTACGAAATACAATTGTACAAAGTCACCCTTACACTACACGATGAGAGTTTATCCAAAACATATACGATCTATCAAACCCGCTATAAACCGGTTCAGGGAACGAATAATGTCTAAAAATCGTCCTGCTTTCACTCTGATCGAAGTTTTAGTGACATTAGCAATTTCATCGATGATTTTACTGATTGGCACCGTTGCGATGAAATTTATGGTTACCTCTCTGGCTAAAAATATGTCGACGCTGCCTGCGCGCGGGCTTATTTATTCCCAGATACGAAGCGTTGTGGCTTCCACATTCCCTTATGTTATATATTCTAAAAAAACTTTTGACCCGAATCGATACGATTACCGCTTTTTCTATGAAGGCGATGAAAAAAAAGTCCTCTTCGCAACCGAATCTCCACTTTTTTCCAACCGTTTGTCTATCGTCGAACTTACCCTGGATAACCATCGTCTTATATACAAAGAATCCCCGTTATACGGTGATTCTTCCAACTATCTGGCTCCGAGCATAGGAAATGATGCACAAACCGTTGTCCTTATGGATAATCTTGATTCGGCCTCCTTTAGCTATGAAACGGATCAATCCTCTGCATCAAAAATCTCGGGAGAAATTCCCAATCGGATAAAACTCACGTATACCCGGGATCACCAAAATATCGAATACTATTTCGGAATTCAAAACGACTACAAACACTATATACTCCATGTGAGAAGACGCCTTGAAAACATATAATCTTTCTACATCCGGCTATGTTTTGCCTATCGTCTTATTCCTCGTCATTATCTTGACGGGAGGAGGAGTATTTGCTCTGCACATCGCGAAACAAGAGATTGCCAATACCGCCGACTTGTTTGATACTGCCGAAGCCGAGCTTGAAGCTGAATCTCAACTCGAAATCGTTAAATTTTATGCCGCGTCAGGACACTTTACCCTCAACTATATTGAAAATACCGCATTGCTAAACGGTCCCGTAACCTATCCCGAAAAACTTTATATTGACGGTCGCGATCAAAATGTGACAAAAACCCTCGCGGTACGTCTTCAAGACACTGCCGGAATGTTAAATGCGATGTATCCCGATGCCCAGGCAATCACCGATTTGCTTGCCGTAGATGGCGATTTTGGCTACAGCGATACGATCCGCGACAGTATCGCCGACTGGTTTGATAAAGATGATTTGCATCGACTAAACGGCGCTGAAGAAGCCTATTACCAACAGCGAAAATTTCCTTTTTCTCCACGGAATGTCCCTATCTCCTTATATCGCGACGAGTTGCGTCTCATACACGGACTTCATGAACTCACAAACGAGCAGTGGGATTATGTCAACCGTTTTCTCATACTCTCTCCCGTCAGCGCGTTTAATTATACGACGGCTCCGCCGGAATTACTGGCAGCGAAACTGCATGTTTCCGTCAAAGAATTAGCCGGACTTACCGATCTGCGGGAGAAAGATATCTATCTTTTTCTAAACCGTATCCGTGAAATCGGTACCGGATACAATCCTGAAACCACCAATACGTTTCCTTCCGGAGTTATTGCCGTAGAGATTCTGTCTCAGCGAAATAACGCGCAGGTGACCTTACATGCGATCCTCGATTGTAACGATTACGATGATGCTCCGGTCCACACAATTAGCCGTTATTAACACTCAATATGCTATAATCGCGAAAAATCGGGGGAATTCTAATTGGTAGCATCAATCATGCATTTTTTAGTGCGGATCGGGAAAATACAGATTGTGCCGATTGCCGATTCCTATCTGCTCCGCAACACCTTTAAAAAACCTCCCCGTATGTCACGTGAAGTGGTACAGACCAACTATGCTTCGCTTTCGCCTTTCGCAGAATCAGACATCACCGCTCTCTCCGACGAAAACGATCTGTTGGTGTGGTTCTCACCTTCAAAATCCGATACCATCCGCATTCCTGAAGCGTATCTCCTTTTCAGTGCGCTTATGGCACGTGACAAAAGCGATCGTATCTCTATTTTTAATACCGATCCCTCCCTTCTGATCGTTATCAAAAACAATCGTTTGATTGCGCAAAGCACCCTGAAATCGGATGACACGATTTTCCTCGACCGTCTGAAACGAGAACATTCCCTCGAAACCGTAGAACGTTATAACTCCGACGAATATGCCGCTTTGCTCGATGCCGGATACGCATCATTGACGTTTAATCACTATAAACAATTTTTTTCTCTGGATATACCCGATTTTTCTTCGTTCAAATCCACCCTGGAAGCTGTTGCGACCCCTCTGAGCATACTCATTCTATCGGCTCTTGGCTATCATTATGCCGTTAATTACCATCTTACGCAAAAGCTCGAAGAATCACGTCAAATTTACCAAGAAGGGAGAGGTGCGATGATTCCGATTAAACATCGGCAGGAGACCATCGCTCAGCATAAACAGGCATGGAACAGCTTTATCGATGAGACGCTGGTCCGTCCCGATGCTTTGAGTGCGGCATATCCCTTGCTGCACGTAGCACACGAAACCAATACGACCGTTAAGTACGTCAAAGTTTCCGGGGGTAAAATTGAAACCGTCGTCGAAACACCGATATCAACCACCTTTTTGAAAGCCATCATTGCAACCCGCCAATTCGAAAACGTCAAACTTGAATTTTCAAAAACCGATCCTATCCGTCATATCGATAATGCTAAGATGACCGCACGTATTATCCCTTTTGACATCAAT
>NZ_CALDDG010000020.1 GCF_937936435.1 uncultured Sulfuricurvum sp.
CATCCATCTCAAATACATCATCCAGCGTTTCATGGCAGACGCTTTTGCTACCGATTGGATCGGCTTGCCGATCAAAAACTCGTATCCTTGCGAACGATACGGATTCAGCGTATACAAAGTATCAATCAGTGCAGAAAGTCCTTCGATCACTCCGCCTGTGCGATATCCCCGCATAAATACCCTCTCCGCACCGCCCATCGCGATTAGTTTTTGGAGGGTTAGAAACCATTGCACTACGTCTTCATTTTTTTGAAATCGGTAATATTTGTTTTTCACCTGAAATCGTAGTTCGTCTTCGGAAAGTTTTTGTAACCCGATATCCAAAGAGGCAATAAAAGCGATAATCGCCTTCACATTTCCATAGGCAAAAAGGGCACAGGTCAGGGCATGATGGGGATCGCGGTAAAGACGGGCGATCATCAAAGGGTCAGGGCGTTCGGCACACAATTCGCTATCGCAGTTACGAGCCGCAACCTGCTTCTCCAGATATTCTTGGATGGTATTCAAGAACGTCCCAAAAGATACAGCTGCTTGCGCTCGCTCGATCCCGCAATATTGAGCTGTTTACGGTATTTTGCAATGGTACGTCGAACCATCGTAATTTTGAACTTCTCCTGGATCAGTTCGAGCAGTTTCATATCGCTCAGCGGTTTTTTATGCGATTCGTTACGCACCAGTTCGCTGACATACTCTTTGATCGCGGCATTCGAGACGTCTTCATCGATGGCCGTCGTAAAAAAATCTTTCATCGGATAAATACCTCGATCACACGCAATGTATTTGTTGGCAATAGCCCGTGAGATCGTCGAAGGGTTATGTCCGAATTCATCCGCCAACGTCTTGAGGGTGAGAGGTTTGATCGCACCTCCGAGAAAAAAATCGTACTGGTATTCGACGATCATCAAACCGACTTTGTATAAAGTGGCTTTGCGCATTTCCAATGCATCGACGAGACTTTTAGCCTCTTTGAGTTTTTCACGGACAAACGGATGATCGACTTTATACCCATTGTCGATCGTAACGCTTGGATAATACTGATCGTTCAGTCGTACCTCGATCCCCTCTTGTTCATCGTTATAGATCATCAAATCGGGGACAATCTGCGTCGAATCTTCCAAATAATCGATAGCCGGGGGATTTTTAAAGCTGCCGATGACTTTCATGGCCTCTTCAAATGCATTCTCTTTGCGGTACGATCCCAACGCATCAAGATCATTAATCATTTTACACGCCAGCGAATATCCTTCGTCGCTGATAGATGCGGAATCCAGCTGAAACAAAAACGATTCGGAAACGTTCACAGCTCCGATCCCGACCGGTTCGACATGGATAAAACGGAGCCGTACTTTTTCAAACTGCTCCTCTGAGATACCGTGTTCAATACAAAATTTCTTTGTATCCCCTTCGTAATAGCCCCCCTCATCAAGATTCTCGATAACGTACGTGGCGATCATTTGAGAAAGGGGGGTCGGAAACAAAGAAGAATCGATCTGTTCTTGCAAAATATCATAAAGGCTCTTCACCTGGATTGTCAGTGCTTCAATCGCTTCGCTGTGGGAGTTTTGAACGTAGCCGAATTGGATTTTTTTGGGGATTCGGGCTTCAAACGACTCTTCATACCCCGATTTAACATCGATGAGAGGATTGCCCTCGACGAACGGAACCATCGCTTCTCCCAGATCGCTTAGGCTCGATTGAAGAATCGGCAGCCAATTGCGTAGGGTGTTGGAAAGCTTATTTTTAAGTTCGACCGATGTTTTAACCCGTAGCATAGAGGTTAGAACTTGAACGATTCACCGAGATAGTGTTGGCGCACATCTGGGTTATGTGCGATCTCGTCGCTCGTTCCGGAAGCGAGGAGTTCGCCGCTCTTGATTACATACGCGCGATCGCATACCGCCAGTGTCTCCCGAACGTTATGATCGGTGATTAAGACGCCGATACCGTACTCGACTAATTGAGAAATAACGCTTTGAATGTCCATGACCGCTATCGGATCGACTCCGGCAAACGGTTCGTCCAAAAGCAAAAACCGGGGTTTATTGACTAAAGCGCGGGCGATTTCCGCGCGTCTGCGCTCCCCGCCGCTAAGATTGATCCCCCGACGATTTCGGATCGGTTCAATATTAAACATTTCCAACAGCTCTTCGATTCGTTGCTGTGCCGTCTCTTGATCCAATTTCCCCGCCTGTGCCGCGATCACAAGATTTTCTTCGACTGTTAAGTCTTTAAAAATAGACGCTTCTTGAGGCAGATAGCCGATTCCCAGCCGCGAACGCTGATGAAGCGGCTGATTCGAGACATCTACTCCGTCGATAAAGACCTTACCGCTTGTCGCTTCGATCAATCCGCAGATCATATAAAACGTCGTCGTTTTCCCGGCACCGTTCGGCCCTAAAAGCCCGACAACCTCTCCCGTATGAAGTTCCATACTGATCCCGCGGACGATCTCGTGTTTTTTGATCGTCTTAACCAGATGATCGATTTTCAACTCATGCACACTGCACCTCGTAACATCGCAAATTTGTATCGCATTTCGTAATTTTGAGTATTCTAAATTCCATTCCGATTCGCTTGAGCCATTCTATCAGCATCTCATCTCCCCACTCAATCAAATGATATCCAGGACGTTCCAGCTCTTCGAGCATCCCTAAGGAGAGAAATTTCTCAAACCCGTAATTATATAGATCGTAGTGAAACAGTTTATCTCCATAATGCTGCTGCAACGAAAACGTAGGTGAGGTCACTCCCTCTTTTATTCCCAAAAAAGTGGCAAAAGCCTGTGTAAAGGTCGTTTTACCGCTCGCTAAATCCCCCTGCAGAACAACGATACCGCCATCAGGAAGTTCTTGGGCTATCGTTGCGCACACTTGCGACACTTGATCGAGCGAAAGTTTCATCATAACTTGGAAGATACCGAAACGATTTGGTCGAGTTTTCGTGCGGCCTTTCCGCTAAAAATCGCTTCGCGGGCGATTTCCAAAGCCTCTTGAACATCCGAAGCCATCCCGTCTGCTATCAGCGCATATGCCGCGTTGATCAGCACCATATCTCTTTGGGGATCGGTCGCCCGGTTATACAGTACATCCCGAAAAATTTTTGCATTTTTTTCGACATCACCGCCTAGAATAGCCTCAAAAGGAGCTTTTCGTATACCGTAACGTTCGGGGTCAATCTCGAAATAATCGATACGATCGTCTTTGAGTTGTGCGGCATACGTAATATCACTGATACTGATTTCGTCCATCTTCTCCCGCGAACTGACGACAATTGCCGACTTCACTCCGCCCATTTGTGCCGCTTCGGCCATCTTCGAGACGAAAACCTCATCAAAAACACCCAACAAAAGTTTGGAGAGTCCTACCGGATTGGTCAACGGTCCCAAAATATTAAATACCGTCTTCTCTGGGATGCTTCGACGGATAGGCATGATGAACTTCATAGCCGGATGGTGATATTGTGCAAATAAAAACGTAAATCCCGTCTCTTCCAGCAATTTAGCACTTTTGTCTAAACTCAGATCAAGCTTGATTCCCAAATGTTCCAAAACATCGGCGCTTCCCGATTTCGATGTGATGGATCGGTTTCCGTGTTTGGCGACATAGGCTCCGCATGAAGCAAGAAGAACCGATACCGTCGATGAGACGTTAAAACTTCCGCTTTTGTCCCCTCCCGTCCCGACGACATCGATCAATTTTTCTTTTAGTTCAGGGGCTACGTCCAATGCCAATGCATGACGTTTCATGACTTCTGCCGCCGTCGCGATCATCGAGGAAGATGTCTCGTCATTCAAAGTCAGTGAGAGTAAAAATTCCCGCATCTCATCGTCGCTGAGACGATGTTCGAATAACGCCTCAAAATCCGTTTTGGTCGGGTTCATACTAATTCCTTGACGTAAAGATGCTGCTGAGATTTGGGAGTGGATTTGATCGTCGGTAAAGCCAAAACTTCGTACCGCATCTGTTTATCAAGATAGACCAGGGTGATTATGTCGCCGATGGCAACGTTTTTGGAGGCTTTGACTGCTTTATCATTGATATACACGACACCCTCGCCGATCATATCCTGAGCGACGGCACGTCGTTTGGTCAGATTAACCGCATTTAAAAATTTATCGATTCGCAAAGAGGTTCCGTTCTATTTAAGTTTGAACGCCAAACGGAGCGAAGCCCCGCTTGGCTACGCTAGCCGCTATGGCACTAAAGCTTGCCTCTTATGAGGCAGATGTTTTTTGTGGATTTATTGTAGGTAAATGAAGCTAAAAGAGAGGTAAGAGCGCAAAAATTGTTCCACTATTTTTACGGACGAGTGATCGTGTCGTTTAGGCGAGATAAATCTCGTCTATATGTTCCGTTGCACACTCCAGTTCTTCAAACCATGCTAAAAAAGCAGCTACATTTTCCCTATGGAAAAGTGAGCCGTGCTGCGGCGCTATCGTATCGATATCATACCGTCTGGCTTCCCGCACCCACGCGCGACAAAAAAGGTTGGACGCCATATAGCGGCGATGAAAACTTTCCAGATACGGACGATGGGATTCGAAATCATCCACCCGTTTGTTCAGATTTTGCGGCGATAGAACTGCCGCACCGATATCTCCCGAAAAGAGAATTTTGGATCGGCTGTCATACAATGAAAAATTACCGGGGCTATGGAGAAAATGAGCAGGAATAAACTGGATAAAATCTTCACCGAAACGAATCCTGCCTCCGTGATCCGGCAATGCGACGATTCTCGCCGTATCTACCAGCCCGAAGTGCCCCATAAAACGGGTCCATAATCCCGAAACAACCAATTGGGCGCTCGTGGCGACACTCCATTCTGCAATTCCGCCTGCCACATCGGGGTCTTGATGGGAGAAAAAAATGTATTTGATTTTTTGAGGGTCAATATGACGCTCGATCGCATCGTAGAGTTCTGAAAAAATCGAACTGCTTCCCGGATCGATCAATATTGCACTTTCATGCTGAACAAGAAGAAACTGATTAACCGATAGAGAGTTCTCTTCCTGCGCTTCGTCTTCCAAACTGAACATCACGCATTTATGTGTTCCGTCATCGAATAATACGTTTTCATTGTCCATATTGCATCCCCCTGAATTCGCGGATCAAATACATCTGCTGCTTGGCGATGTAATCGATCAGCTGTTTATAAATCGCTCCGTGCAAATCATACATGAAAACAACCTCAAAATGGTGTTGTTGCTCAATAATTCTAAAAATTTCAGCTTCGGTATTGATGATAAGATGCTGCTGTATTTTCCCCAAAACCATGTCTAAAATCACTTTCTCACCGACTTTAAAACCGGCAGGCAGTGAAGAGATTTTTAAGCGCACCGCTTTAATCGAGATATCGGAAAGCTCAATGTCCGCATCAAATTTATGCTCTTGATAGAGCAGTGTCACTTTTGCTTCGGCATTCGGTGGGACACGGATATATTGGCGACGTATCGGACTTGAAGATGCCATTTTGCATTCTCCGACTTTCAGCGTCTGTTGATCGAAATTAATACCGAGAATATCGTTAGATTCGATAAACATCGGAAATATATCGGATGCAAGAATGACTCTTTTTTCAAATTGAATCGCTTTGAGCTGCATAAATGTCGTTTTAATCGTTATACCGCCCTCGTCGATCGTGTGGATAATCGCATCGTTAGTGATACTAAGCCCTTTATAGAGGTTATGCAGTTTAATTTTCGCATTATTGCGTTTGGCCATTTCCAAAAGGCCCAAAAGCGCTTTTTTATCATTTTGCACCGACTCTTTTTCGACGGCATTGGCATCAAAAAGTTTTAAAAGGTTCAATTCGGTAACGTCGTTAAGCGAGAGAACGTAATAATCCTCTTTTTCCGGAATGGTTTGCAAGCTCAAAACGAAGTGGTGACTTTTATCCTCTTTACCCGCAATTTTTACGTTGTAGAGTTTTCCGGGATTGTGTTTGGTCTCCCTTAACCATTCGATATGGTTGTGATTATACAAAAAACCGCTGTGGGGAAGAAAAAGATCTCCGAAATTAAAAAACTGTTTTTGAAACTCTTCTACACTCGATGCTCCGAAAAATTCCAGACACGGTTGATTCGCTATCACGACTGTTTCCGTATGGAGTAGAAGAACAAGATTTTGCTGATAGTTAAAAATATTATGCAGATGCAGATTAAACAGTCGTTGATGCATTTGTCGACGAAGTTCTAGAGCGCACCGCTTCAGGACATCGACGATCATTTGGACACTGATCGGTTTTGCAAGACAATCAAAGGCCCCTATTTTGAGTGCTTCATGCAAATATCGTGGATCGTCTCGGGACATCATTAAAATGATTTTGGTTTCAGAATCGATTTGGAGAATTTCGCGAGCCAAAGTGAAGCCGTCCATATTGAGCATATGAATTTCACTGATTACTACCGCACTGTGATGTTTTTTGAAAAGTTCCAGGCCGCTTTCGCTGTCAGTGGCGGAATAAACCGTATCGAAAAATTTTTGAAAAAGCTGCGTCGCCTGTTTATTCAAAGAGATATTGTCTTCCACATACAAAAGCGTATGCGTCCGCAGCGCGTTTCGGAGTTCCTTCAAAACTTTCGGGTCTATCATATAAGCCTTTCGAATAGAATCGAAGCTTATAGGATAGCGCAATTTTGCTCTAAGATGCAAACCCGCTTTTAAAAGTGTCTTTGGCGACGACGATCTGCTTTTGTTTCTCTTTACGCGCCGTGTCTTTTTCGACAAAAATCTTCTTACGTGTCACAGGGTCCATCTCGGTGTAATACATCACCGCCGAGTAGGTTCCCGGTGTCGGAGTAAAGACCTGTGCCTGTTCTGGATTCATCTTCAGCTCTTCACTCGTAAAACGTTTTAGATCGTGCATATCTTTTTCGGTACATCCCGGATGGGCAGCAATCAGGTAATAGGTCAGGAACTGGTTTTTCCCCTCTTCGCGATTTAGACGGTCATAGAGCTTTTTAAAATCGACTAACGTTTGTTTTCCCGGTTTATTCATCAGATGCAAGACATGAGGCGACGTATGCTCGGGGGCCACTTTCATCTGTCCGGAGATATGGTATCGAACCATCTCTTTGAGATAATCATAACCGTTACGTTTGTCCTCAGTAATGAGATCATAACGCACCCCGGATGCGACAAACGCTTTTTTGATTCCGCGCACTTCGCGCAGCCGACGGAGCAGATTGATCACACGGGTGTGATCGACCTTCATCGATTTACACAGATGGGTATCATCGACGCATCGCTGATGATCGCACGTACCGTGTTTGAGCTTTTTACTGCACTCATATCCGTACATGTTTGCTGTCGGACCGCCCACGTCGCTGATAATCCCTTTGAAATCTTTATATTCCGTAAACTGCTTTGCTTCCGCGAGTATCGACTCTTCGCTTCGGGTACGGATGGTACGCCCCTGATGGACGCCGATGGCACAGAAGTTACACTCTCCCCAGCACCCCTGATGGGTCATGATCGAGAATTTGATCGTCTCAAGACATTTTACGGCACCGTTAGGACGATGATACGGATGAAGTTCTCGAGTAAACGGGAGTGTGCTGACGGCATCCATCTCATTCTCATCGAGATAATCCGCCGGAGGGTTTTGGATACTGTAGCGTCCGTCGACTTCCTGGCACAAGCCGTTAGCCGAAATCGGATCGTTATTGTCATAAAAGATATCGAACAAATCGATGTACTTCTCTTTGTCATCCAAACATTCCTGATGCGAAGGGAGGCTCAGATATCCTTCCCTCGCCTCCTTGGCAATATAACATACTCCTCGGATATTATGCGGTTCTTCGCCACATTCCAGTGCTTTCGGAAGAGCGATAATCGCCCCCTCCCCCATCCCATAGATCAGATAGTCGGCTTTAGAATCAAAAAGGATCGGTTTGCGCAGTTTGTTGGTCCAGTAATCGTAATGGCTTACCCGCCGCAAACTCGCTTCGATCCCTCCCAATACGATAGGAACGGTATTTTTGAAATGCTTGCGTATCAGGTTCGTATAGACCAGTACTGCCCGATCGGGTCTGGCGTTATTGACCCCGCCGGGGGTGTAATCATCGCTTTTGCGAAACTTTTTCGTCGCCGTATAATTGGCGACCATCGAATCGACGCTTCCGCCGCTTACCCCCCAAAAGAGCCTCGGTTCTCCCAATCGTTTGACATCTTCCGCCGTAATGTCGGGCTGTCCGATAATCCCGACGCGGTACCCTTCCCGTTCCAGTATCCGCCCCACGACTGCAACGCCGATAAAGGGCGAATCGATATAGGCGTCCCCGCTGATAAGGATAACGTCACACTGATCCCATCCGCGTGCATCCATTTCGGCACGGGTAGTGGGGAGATAGCGTAAAGTTTCGGAAGTTATGGTTTTCATGATGGGATTGTACGGCGAGGAGTCTTACAAAGAGGTTCAACCTGCGCTATAATCTTTAGATGGAAAACAATCTGAATCAAGAGATCATCGAGCATCTCATGCACCCTCGCAATTACGGTCCGCTTGAAAATCCTACCGGTATCGGTGTCGGTCACAGTGAAAAAAGCGGCGAGTTTGTCATTTTTTATCTTTTAACAGAAGATAAAATCATCCGTTCGGTCGGTTATGCGACAAACGGATGTCACGATACTGTCGTACTCGGATCGATGTTCACCGAAATGATCAAAGGGGAATCCCTCGAATACGCCGATAAAGCCGCCGAAAAATTACAGGCCAAAGTCGCTCTCGGACCGATCAAACAGCAAGCGTGTGCCCAAATGGTCCTCACTGCATTCAAAGCTGCACAAATACATGAAACCAATCGTCTAAAAGGTTCAAAAGAGGAACTTCACGCGATTGAAATCGATATGGAATGCGAGGTAGAAGAATGATCGACGAAACACTTTTCCGACGGAAACACCAACTTTGGCTGAGACTTGCCTTTATCTCATTCGCTGTCAATAATCCGTGGATAAAAAAACGCCTTTACGAATTTTCATTGATCGAATTTCGCCATCTCAAATGGTTGGCACAAACGATGCTCGAAAACGATTCGAACTATAATTATGATCGTGATCCAACTTTTAATATCGAAGCCGAAACGTTGTTTGATCTCCTTCACACCGCGATCAATGAAATCAAAGTCGTCCATATGTTTTACAACGGCAGCGCTTTGTCCGAACGGATGCGCAATGATGAAAACTACATGCTCCAATCTTTCGAGGGATATTTGACAAATCTCTCCATTGATGAAAAATTATCGGCGTTTGACAGGAGTCGTATTTGGCCCGATACACTCCTCTCACATGAAGAGAACGATGCACTTACCCTCTTTTTATTCGAAGAGAGCTATAAAGAGTATGAGTTGATCATGGTCTATTTTTATTCACAGATACGTGCCGAAACAGCAGTACAAGCCCTTTATTTTCAGGACTTGATCGACGAATCGCATTTTCACCTTCGCTCATTCGGTGAGATGATGGCCAAAATGGGGATATTATCCTTGCCTAGAATGCTTCACCCTCGGACCTATATCATTGAGGACATGGAACATTTTCTCACCAACGGAATCGCCGAAGAAGAGAATGCAAAAGAAGAGTGCCGTAAACTCTCTTCTTCCATTACCGATGAAAAATTATCGACTTTTTTCGATTTCATTAATTATCAGGAGAGTTATCACATCGAAATTATGAAAAAACTATTAAAGGAAAAACATGGTTGAACAAGGCAACATTTTCATTCTTCTCGCAGTAATTGCCCTCTTTGCATTCGTCCTCACCCGAAAAAAAAGGTGAAATTTACAACAGTGAAACTGGTGCGATATAGGTCCCCTGGAAACGCTCGATTCCCAACTCTTTGAGTTTTTCAACTTCTTGGGGTTCTTCAATATTGATCGCAATAATCGAGATTCCCAAACTTCGCACAACATTATGAAAACTTTCTCTACTTTTTCCCGTTGTATCGTCAAACATCATATCCTGTAAATACGCGCTGTTGGCCTTGACGTAATCAGGACGGATTGCTTGAAGATAATGCGCACCGCTTTCGGGAATCGTGAAGTGGTCGATACCGAAATGGTATCCGAACATTTTAATCATCGATGCGATCGTCGAAACGGCTTCAAGTTCATGAATCGCCGTCGTATTACTCACTTCAAACCACAACTTCAAATCGCTTTGTCGGGAAAAGAGTTCCAGATGAGATCGCAACCATTGAATATTGGCATATTTTTTGACAAAATCGCCGCTGAGATTAAGTGCCAGAGGAGTCATCGTATTTTGCTCTTTAACGTGTTTTATCACTTTTTCGACCATATAACGGTCTAATGTATCGATGAGCCCCAAACTTGTCGCTACCGGGATAAAATACCCTGCAGAGTGGATTGTCCCTTCCCGATCGAGCAATCGGAGGAAAATTTCTTCGTGAATAATACTCAATTCGCCGGCTCGTTGTTCCACTGCACTTTGAAATGCCAACAACATCCGCGATTCATTCAAACTTTGAAGAAGTTCGTTACGCCACTCTTCCCGTCCGAGAATCAGCGAATCCTCTTTTTCCTGATCGATTTCGATCAAAAAATTCCCTCGGAGTTTCGCTTGGGTAACCGTATGGTCGGCACGTGAAAAAAGAGATTTCAACGTATCTTTCTCAGTGTATGTCCCTACCGCCGATCCGATGACTAAGTACTCGCTCACCGTTGAATCGATCCCTTCAATCACCGTTTTTACGTTTAGAAGCAGTTTTTCGATCTGATGAACGACACTGGAAGTATCGCATGAAGGAAGTGCTGCGAAAAAATCGCTTTCATTGAGCCGTGCAATCAATGCATGATGAAACGGACCCACCTGAGCGTTCATCTCTTCGGCTAAGTGCGTGATCAATTTGCTATAGCGCTCATACCCTTTTTCACGCTTTAACCGATCGATCTCATCAATACTTACCATCACGTACACTCCCGATGAGAGCGATGCGTCGGATTGAAGATAATCGGGAAGTTTAGCCGTTAAGTAGCGCCGATTGTTCAGTTTTGTCTCCGCATCTTTATATAAAAGCTCATGATATCGGCGCAAGGTCTCGTTTTCACGCTCAAAAATATCTCTGACTTTTTCCACCATTGCATTCATCGCAACGGTAACCGAACGAAATTCCGTGGTAAAAGGAATTTTTTTCTCGATGATAAACTCGTTATCGATGATCGCTTTGGCCTGATCCCGAATCCGCTTAAGCGATTTTAAGCTCAGAGAGAGAAGGAGATAGAGCAATCCGAAAACTACCGCACCGATCATTAAAAAGGTTTGCGACAGATCAATCAACGTCGAATAAAGCTGACGATAGGCATTCCCAGTATGCCCGCTAACTTCGAGTGTTCCAAAACGGCTCCATCCTATCATAATATCACTCGTTGCTGTAGCGTTTTGGATCGGAACCCAGTGGATAAACCATTGCGGAACGTCGATAACGCGAACATCGTTTTCTCTCGTATAGATTTCTTTTCCCTCGACATCGACCAATCGAATGCGCTGATAGTACCCGCTGTCATAAATGGCATTGATCATCGTCTCCATACTCGACGTATCGGAAGGATCGGCAACCTTGGAGAGAGAAAGTCCCAGCGAGTGCGCCGTATTTTTGGCATCCGTATAGAGTTGATTTTGGACAAACTCTGTAGCCGATTTAAAGTTTAGGATCATGACCGATATCAGTATGATTCCCAAAAAAAGGCTTAACATTATCGCCATCTGTTTAAATAAACTCATTTCTAATCCTTTTGTCGAGTTATTATCAATTCATCCCACGGACGCTTCTGCCGTGCCGCCGCAGGGACCATTTTCCCGATTTGAGCCTGTTTTGCATTAAAAAGCTCATCTCCGCTAAAACTGTAAATCGGCACTAAATCATCCCGTACCGATGCCGGAAGAATTTTGTAGTTGTAGTTATCCATGACGAGCGGAATTGAGCGGGGGGTTTCATAATAGGTCAGAACCATGTGAGCACTTTTATAGCGAATCGATTTGGCATAGGTCATAAAGAGCTTCGAGGTCGGGACACCCAGTTCTTTAAGGGTAAAGTATTTGGCAATAACATAATCTTCGCAATCGGCTTTATCTTTTCCGATAAACTTCAACCGT
>NZ_CALDDG010000021.1 GCF_937936435.1 uncultured Sulfuricurvum sp.
ATGTTTCCGTAAAGAGGCGGGAAGCGGCGGACGTGATGTGCGCGGTATGATCCGTCAACACCAGTTCCATAAAGTCGAGCTAGTCGCAATCAGCCGAGCCGATCAAAGCGACGCCGTATTCGAAGAGATGGTTGCTTGCGCCTCTGATCTTCTCGCCGCTCTTGAACTCCCGCATCGTCTTGTCACCCTTTGTACCGGAGATTTAGGTTTCGGTGCGGCACGTACCGTCGATCTGGAAGTATGGTTACCGGGGCAAAATACCTACCGCGAAATCAGTTCGGTCTCCAATACACGGGATTTCCAGGCACGCCGTGCAAAGATCCGCTACAAAGAAGAGGGAAAAAATCTCCTCGCCCACACCCTAAACGGTTCAAGTTTGGCGGTCGGACGGACGATGATAGCTATCATGGAAAATTTCCAGCAAGAAGACGGTTCGATCCGACTTCCCAACGTCTTGAATAAATATCTATAAAATCCAGGTAAAGAGGCTTAATGGCGGAGCAAGAAGAGATAATCATTATTGAAGAATCTGACGCTGCCGGCATTCAGGAAAAGCCCTCTGCAGATGCTGATGCATCAGCCGATAAACCAAGCCGATTTAAGAACAAGCGCTTCATTCTTATCCTTGTCCTAGCCTCGCTTATCGTTATTATTGCCCTTGCAACCGTTGCATGGGTATTGTTCGCGCCCAAAGGTGAAAAAGAGAGCGTCGAACCTCTCAATGCCCCAATCGCCCAAAAGATTAAAGAACCTGAAACCATTATCGAGCCCAGCGAACTCGAAAATATGATCGAACGGGCCAACTATCTCTATTCCAACGGCAATCAAACCGAAGCGCTAAAACTGTACGAAAAAATAGCCCTCTATTCCGAAGCGATCTCTCAGTACAATCTGGGAGTCGTTCAACTCAAAGAAAGTGAATACAAAGGTGCCCTAGAAAACTTCAAACGTTCGATCGACAACAGCGAAAACCGCTGTGTCAGCGCTATAAATGCCGCAGTCTGCTGTTTGCATCTCAATCGGGAAAAAGATTTTAATTACTATATCGATATGGCTCAAGCCTATCTTCCTCAAGAGAGCAGTTCTCCTTTGTATTCGTATTACTACGCTTTGATCAACTACTACAAAGGACGCTATATCGAGGCGCTCAGTGCCTTGAAACACCCCTCTACCGAAGAGTATAAAGGGATACAAAATAAACTGAGAGCCAAAATAGATGCTTTATACGGAAGTTTCGACGATGCCATCAGTAGCCTCGAAAATCCGATGCAGGAAGAAGACTCCTTTACCCTCGGGCTGATGTACGCCAATATCGGTGATTTGACGTTGGCAAAAAAATATTTGAACGATGCAATCATCCAAAACGACACACCTATCCAAGAACAGCTTGCCCTGGCCTTCGTCAATCTCAAATCGGGCTTGCATGAAGATGCGGCCAAACTCATCAAAGATACTACCGACGAATATCCCGATAAAGTCTATACCCCTTATCCGATTAAAGTATTTCTGAAACCTTCTCTCTTCAATCCCGATGACGTCCAACGCATCTATCGTGACCCGAAAAGAGACAAGCACGCCAAAATCTACGAGAGTATTTTTTATTTTGCCCCGTACAAAATTTTCAATGCCGATCAAACCATCAGCTATATCCGCAAAGGAAACGCCAATATCTTCATCGACGATATCGCCAGTGCAAAAGAATATCTCCAAAAAAGTACCCGATCTTCCAGTGTCGACTACGGTATCGCTTTAGCCATCCAAAAAGCATTAAAATTTCGCCTCCGCGATGCGAATGCACAACTTTTGCAATTGCTTAAAACCAATCCGCAACACTCGATCCTCCAATACAATCTGGCACTTACGTATGCGCAGTTGGGAGACATGTCGAAAGCATACGAACACTTTTTGCGCTCCTATCACCTCGATGCCAACAACTACCTTTCCGGTATTTTTGCCGTCATGAGCTCTGAAATGATCGGAAAAAGCAATCCGAAGCTAAGTTCAATCATCAAAGACAACCTCGCCCAAGAGCCGGAAAGCGAAGAGTTTGAACTCTACCGAACATTAATCGATATCACGCAAAACAATATCCCGAGCGCCGGAAAATGGCTCGACACCAACTATAAAGAGCATCCTCTCTATCTTGCGCTCAAAATCGCCCTCGCAACCGAGATGGGAAAAGAGGATATCGCACGCAAAAATGCCGAGCGGTTAACGTACCTCCAACGCGGAGATATCCTCCCGCATCTTATGCTTATCGATACCCTTTACGGCGACCAAAAAATTAAGGTCTTCGCATCCTCTGCGATCAATTACCTGAAAAAGCAATCCTTTCATTACGACGATCTCTATTTCGGACCGCAAATCACCCGTGACAAAATGATTCAAATGGCAATGATGACCGGACAGCTGACTCCGATGATCGAACGGCTCGAGGGGCGCTTGCAGACAAGCAGCGACGATACTTCAGATATCATGGCGGCCTTAGCACAAGCCTATTTCTATAACCAGGATTTTGAAAAGTCTTATACCTTATACAATCAATTGATCGATAATCGCAAACGCCAAGACGAGCGAACATTGTTTATGGGCGCGTGCGCTTCGATCGGTTCGGAACATTACGAAAACGCCATCGCTTTGCTCGAGCTTTCCAAAATCAAGAACCCTAGTTACTTAGAGAGCCGTTACGCACTGAGTTTGTTATATATGCAAATCGAGAACAATCCGGGTGCAATCATACAATTGATGAAAATGGGAAATACCGGTTTTGTTTCCCAATATTTCGACTTTGCAATCAATACAGACAAACTAGCCAATGAACCGAAGAAATATCATCTTCTTTGAGAGATGAGCCGTTTAATCAAATAAAACACGGCCCGAATCGGACCGTACAGCAAATAACCCGCAGCTAAAAGCCCCATCCCTTCGATCGGATAAATAAAAATCCCCATCGAAATCACGATCAAAATGGACAAGAATCGGATAAAATGAAATCCTTTGAAATTAATCGTTTTAAAGCTCGGATAGCGGATATTACTGACCATTAGTATCGATAACAACAGCATAAACGGGAGCATAAAAATTTTCATAAAAAGGTAGTGGGGGTAATGCTGTAGCAAAAGAATCGATATGGCTATCATGATCGCTGCTGTTGGAATAGGCAATCCGATAAATACATTTCGTTCGATTCGAGAAGTCGTGACATTAAATCGTGCAAGCCGTACCGCGCCGAAAATGATAAATAAAGCACTCGCGACGATCCCGATCCGTCCGTAAGTATCTCCGATATAAAGATAAAACAGCAAGGCGGGAGCAACTCCGAAAGCGACAATATCCGCCAGTGAATCGAATTCGACGCCGAAATGGCTTGCCGTGTTAGTCAGACGCGCTACCCGTCCGTCCAATCCGTCAAATATCAAAGCCAAAAAAACGAACCATGCCGCAGGTGTAAACGCATGATCCAAAGACAAAGCTATCGAATAAAATCCGGTAAAAATCGAGGCGGCGGTAAAGAAATTCGGTAACAGATAAGCGATCGGAGGGGGAGACTGACGCATTGTATTCCTTCGTCTGAATGAGGTTCTAGCACGCGAAGCGATGCAAGGCCATCAAGCCGCGTTCAGATAGCCGAGGACACTTTCACCGGCACGGACGGTAGCACCGGCGTTTACCGACACGCGCGTATTTTCCGGTAGATAAAAAATACTGCGCCCTTTTGCGAGAAATCCGTAACGGCTTCCCTCTTTAAGTTTTTGCCCTTTTTCTAATTCAATCCCGATCGGAAAACAGCTTTGCTCACTGAGATGCTCAATAAAAACTTCATCTCCTTTTGACGAACGAAACGAAATGACCGCCTTTTCATTCAAGAGATCCGCCATCGGATTGTAAAGAGGCAACGAAGCGCCATTGCGCATTTTAAAGCCTTCCACGATGCCGTCGAACGGGGAACGGAGGATCGAAACGTCCCACAGTGAATTCATAACCGTAATTTTTTTCATCTTCTGCTCGTCGATCAACGCATCTTCTACCGACAAAACGACACCGTCCACACTGCTGATAATCTGATCGGCTTCATTTTCCGAAGTACTGCGTTCAGGATTGCGAAAAATTACCAGTACAGCCAGCAAGAGAGCACCCGAGATGAATTCAAAAAGATGCAATCCTGTCATCATAAAGAACAGAAAAACCGACGCGATGACTCCGGAGATGAGCCATCCCCGTTTCGATAAGATGAAAGTGTCGCTTTGAACATTCATTTTTGCCCCTTGTACGTTTTAATCGGAGATTACCGTCTCATTCGAACCAAACTCTTTACGCGGCTCCAATTTTGTCTCGATATTATGCTCTGCTTCGTAAGCCGCAATAATCTCACGAACCTGTTCACCCGTAATATTCTCTTTTGCGTACAAAAGTTCGACAATGCTTTCGATCGCACCGCGGTACTCTTCCAAACGGCTTTTGACGGCGATATAGCGTTCCTGCAACGTATCTTTGATAAACGAATCCATACCCTCGGCCATACGGTCGCTGTATTCGCGCCCTTGGGTCATACCGCCGCCTAAGAAAGTGTTACGCTGTTTTTCAAGTACCATCAATCCGGCGACATCGCTCATACCGTACATTTGCACCATGGCTTTAAGGATATCCGTTGTCCGTTCAAGATCGTTTGCCGCTCCGGTCGATATTTCACCGATAAAGACCTCTTCTGCCGCACGTCCGCCGAGTAATACATCCACTTCGGCAATTAGCTCATGGCGCTGCATCAGATATTTATTCTCTTCCGGAGTATTAAGCGTATAGCCTAAAGCCGCAAGACCGCGAGGTACGATAGAAACTTTGGAAACTTTTTTGGCTCCCTTCGTCGTTTCGGCCAATAAAGCATGTCCGCTTTCGTGATACGCGACGATCCGTTTCTCTTTCTCATCGATTCGGCGGCTTTTTTTAGAAAGTCCCGCGATTGCTCTCTCTACCGCTTCGCGCAAATCGGCCTGACGAACGGTTTTTTGGCTTTTACGCCCTGCCAGCAACGCCGCTTCATTCACAATATTTGCCAAATCGGCTCCGGCCAATCCGGCAGTCAGGCGGGCGATCTCTTCTAAATCGACATCGGCATCTTTTTTAATCCCCTTGACGTGAACGTTGAGAATATCGATCCGTCCCTGATAGTCGGGTTTGTCAACCAGTACCTGACGGTCAAAACGTCCCGGACGGAGTAATGCAGGGTCTAAAATCTCAGGGCGGTTGGTCGCGGCGAGGATAATGATCGGGGTATCGGTGCCGAATCCGTCCATCTCGGCAAGGAGTTGATTCAATGTCTGCTCACGCTCGTCATTGCCTCCCATCATACCGCCGGCTGCACGGCTCTTACCGATCGCATCGATCTCGTCGATAAAAATAATCGAAGGGGCATCTTTTTTAGCCTGTTCGAAAAGATCGCGTACACGTGCCGCACCGACACCGACAAACATCTCGATAAAACTCGATCCCGAAACAGAGAAAAACGGTACTTCGGCCTCTCCTGCTACCGCTTTGGCCAAAAGAGTTTTCCCTGTCCCCGGGCTACCGACCAAAAGGACCCCTTTTGGGATTTTTGCACCCAGTTCCACATAGCGATCCGGGAATTTTAGAAAATCGACAATTTCCAAAACTTCTTCTTTCGCCTCTTGCGCTCCGGCGACATCGTCGAATTTTGTTTTCGGTTTTTCGGAATTGATCAGTTTTTTTGAATTACCCATTCCCAAGATACCGCCGCCCATGCTGCGTTGCATGCGTCCGGCGAAAAACATCCATATTGCTATGATTATGAGGAAAGGAAACAGCCATCCGAACATTTCGGTAAACCAGTTGCTTTCGCTGAATCCGTTATAATCGATCTGTTTTTCATCCAGCAAAGGGATTAACGTCGCATCCGGTCCGACAATACGGGTCGTATAGGCGACTTTTCCATTCCCGTCGTTGCCTATCGCACGGATGTAGGTTTGCCCTATAGAGACTTTTTCAACCTGTTTTTCCTGAATCAGTTTTTTCAAGTCCGCATAGGTAATCTCTTGGGTACGAGTGACATTTTGACCGCTGATTTTACCGGCAATATCGCTCTCATCTCCGATAAACGCTTTAAACAAAACGATGACAACCACCGAAAAGATGGCAAAAGTGATTAGAGGGTTTTTGTTAAAAAAATTTCCGTTTTTGTCCGGGTTCGGATTCGACTCGGGTTGGCTCATGTTATTCATTTCCTTTTTTGGTAACTACCAGAGTTACCCATTCGTTTTCTACAATTCGCTCCGTCAATTCAAAACTCTTGTAGGCGCGCAAAACTTTATCCTCATATTTGTCCATAATCCCTGAGAGAATCAAAATCCCTCCGTCACGTAACCGTTTTTTAAGATCACTCGCAATAAAAACCAATACATCGGCTACAATATTGGCGATAATGACATCGTATACAGCATCACTCTCCTGAATCGGCCCTTCCCAGAGGTTTCGGTAAGAAATATCGTTTTGTTCGGCATTGACGAGGGCATTTTCGACCGAGAGAGGATCGGTATCGCATGCATCGACAATAGCCCCTTTTTTGATTGCTGCAATCGCTAAAATACCGCTTCCGCAGCCGACATCCATCACCTCGTCATCGGGCTTAACGTATTTGGCTACGGCTCGAAGGCACGATGCCGTCGTCGGATGATGCCCGGTACCGAATGCGAGAGCGCGATCGATAGCGATATTCAGCATCCCCTCTTTCGGCGCTTCCCATGTGGGATGGATATAAAACGGATCGATCTCTACCGGAGTGATCCCCTGCTGATATTGTGCGATCCAATCGTCGTTTTTTTCTTTGCTTAACGTCAGTTCGACATCAACCACTTCTCCTAATGCGCGTTGTAAGGCCTCTGAAAACTGCTCTATTCCCCAGCTGATTGTTTCGAGGTCTTCTTCGCTTCGGATAATAAACCCATCATCCGTCTCTTCAAACCCTACCGGCAGGATATCAACCAAAAAGTCGCTGAAAAGCTCTAAATGCGATGATGGTTTCACCACCAACATATAATAGAAATCTTGCATTAACCCTCAGTACCGAGAACTGCGGCAAGTTTCTCTTTTAATACCTGAGGAGTAAACGGCTTGACGATGTAGTTATTTACACCCGCTTTGAGTGCGGTGATAACTTCGGCTTTTCCCCCCTCTGTCGTAACCATGATAATCGGCAGATCGGTAAAACGTGCGTCGGCACGTACTTTTTTTACCAATTCGAGCCCGTTCATCTCCGGCATGTTCCAGTCGGTAATCAGCATTCCCATGTCCGGATTTGCATCAAGGACAGTCCATCCCTGCACTCCGTCTTCACCTTCTAGCACATCTTCATAACCGAGTCTGGAGAGTGTGTTTTTAATAATACGGCGCATCGTCGAACTATCATCTACAACCAATAGTTTCAATGTATATCCTTTTATCGATTCTTATATTTCATTTAACGTATAGAATAAATGCCCAATGATAACCTAACCAACTTTGTGAAAAGTTTAAAAAAACTTTTCAAGGTCGATCGTCCCTTCGTAAAACGCTTTTCCGACGATTACGCCGGCAATTTCACCGCTTTGCAACAACCGTTCAATATCACTGTCGTCCTTGACCCCGCCGCTGGCAATCGTAGCGATTCCCGAAGCTCTGGCAATATCTAAAGTAAAATCGACATTTACGCCGGTAAGTGTACCGTCACGTCCGACATCGGTACAAATAATCGCTTCGACACCCGCATCCGCAAACGCACGAGCAAGATCGGTCGCCCTCATGGAGCTCACTTCGCCCCACCCCTCAACGGCGACAAAACCGTCGATCGCATCGATACCGACGACGATCGGATATTTAGCAGCCATCGCTTTGACAAATTCCGGATCTCTTAATGCAATCGATCCTAAAATCAGGCGATCGATTCCTAACTTCAAATAGCGTTGGATCGTTTCCTCATCACGGATTCCTCCGCCCAGCTGAAGCTTCACGTTGCAATTTTCACGGATGGCACGAATTTGTTCGAGATTTTTAGGCTCACCTGCGAAAGCTCCGTTCAAATCGACGAGATGCACCCATGTAGCCCCCATCTTTTCAAACGTTTTTACAAGTTCCCACGGTGTATCGGAGTATATTTTAGCACTCTCCATCGCCCCTTTTGTAAGGCGGACGGCTTTACCGTCTTTGAGATCGATTGCCGGGAAAATAGTCATAAAGGCCCTTTTTTAAAGATTAATAAAATTTTTGAGAATCGAGAGACCGTTTTGATGGCTCTTCTCCGGATGGGGTTGAATCCCCATCACGTTATCATGCGCTACGGCACTGGTAAAACGGTAGCCGTAAATGCTCTCTCCGATACTGTCGTTCTGATCGCTGCACAGTGCATGGTATGAGTGAACGAAATAGAGATAATGAGCTTCATCCAATCCTGCGAACAGAGGATGAGTTTGGGTAAACATCCGATTCCACCCCATGTGAGGTACCTTCAAAGGTGTATGAAATCGACTCGTGTCAAATGCTACGACCCGTCCGTGGATCAGACCGAGCCCTTGGGTAATACCGAACTCTTCGCTCGATTCGAATAGCAGCTGCATGCCCAAACAAATGCCCAAAAGATATTTTCCGCTCACGGCATATTCACGTACCGCTTCATCCATTCCGCGGGATGAGAGATGCTCCATCGCATCGCCGAATGCCCCGACACCGGGGAGGATGATCCGGTCGTACGTTTTCAGTTTATCGGGATCCGATTCAACTGTCACTTTTTCCCCAAGCAGATCAAAAGCGTTTTTGACACTGGCAAGATTCCCCATGTTGTAATCGACAATAGCTATCAATGGCGTTCTCCTAAGTTCGTAAAACGGATGTATACGGCAAGACCGACCAAAAGCAGGGCCACCCCACCAATAATATAAATCGCATTCACCAGCATATGCGGTTCGGTCATCGCAAATTTAAAAACGAGCATCAATGCTTCGATCGAGAGGGCGATAATAATCGAGCCTAAAAAACGGACCATCGTTTTGTGGATACTCGAATCGGGATCGCTTTTCGGACGTCCCAGCACTTCCTCTTCGAAGAGGGTTTTCACCAAATCCAAAATCGCCAGCGAGAGGGTCAGCAAGATGGTCGCTTCGAAAATATCTTTGATTTCAATTTTATCGTACTGTCCCATTCCATAGGACAAAAAGCCTTCTATCCCTTTCACAAACAACAAGAGAGAAACCAATGCGAGAACAAGGGTAAATGCACCGTAAGCAAGTCGGAAAAAACGGCCTGAGAAAGATTCCAATGCCATCGGATGGGCGATTTTAAGCACTTCGCCTAAGGGCATATCCAAACAGGCGACATAAACGATTTCGCCGTTTTCATCAAAAATCGGTTCCGATGCGGTAACGGTCAATTCATCATTCAAAAGCGAAGGATACGGATCGGTAATGGTACAGCGACGTTCGTGCATCGCCCGGTAATAATAGGCGCGAGTCGAACGGCTAACACCGACATCGTCCTCTTTTTTGCCGTTTTTGAGATACGTGGGACCGACCTGATTGCCTTTGGCATCAAGCAGGTAAACCGCTTCCAATCCCTGAAGATCACCCCGTATTTTGAGAAGACGGGCGGTAAGCGATTCTACCGATACCGAGGGAAGATGATTGGGGAGGTTTTTTTGAAACAAATAACAAAAATAGGCACGCGCTTTCGGGCGTATTTCAGCATACTGGCGAATATCTTGAACGACCATTATCTCCCCCTTTTGTCCTCTTAAATTGAGGGGAATTGTAGCTTAGTTGCGCTATAGTTACGCTTATGAAGAGTAAAAAGCTCCGGATAAAGCACCCCGTAGATATCCGCAAGATATATTTGCCTCTGTTGAAAAAGCAAAGGAATGTTTAGCATGATCTCCTATCGCCTGTTTTTAATTTTCGATGCTCTGCTAATGAGCTTTCCACACAGTTGGAGAAAAAATCTTTTTATTTCTCTTGCGAAAATCGCCCGCTTTTTTGCCCCTTCACGCAACCGTGTCATCCGTCAAAATCTGGATTTCGCATTTTCCAAAGGACTCGGTTCCGAGGAATACGCCTATATCGAATCGTACTGTTACCGCAATCTGGCCTTGAATCTGCTGCAAGTTATGGAGAATAGACATTACGTACACGACGACTTCACCCGCCGAGTCGTCTTCGAAAACCGTGAAGCGGTCGATGAACTGCTCTCCCAAGGCAAAGGGATCGTTTTCGTATCGGCCCACTTCGGGAATTGGGAGATGGGGGCAACAGCCCTCTCAGCCCTTGTCACCCCGACAACGTCCATCTACCAAGAATTCAAACATTCCGAATTCGATCCTTATCTGCTCGAATCGCGAACCCGTCACGGTATGGACCTCGCTGAAAAAAACGGGGCCCTGAAACATCTCGCGCGTGCACTCAAAAAAGGCGCTTCCGTCTCTTTGATGATCGATCAGGCCAGTAACCGTACTCACGGAGTAAGCATCACTTTTTTCGGCCATCCGACCTATCAATCCTCTACCCCTGCGATCCTCTCGCGAAAATACAATGCTCCGATCGTTCCGCTCTATATCTTTAGCGAGGATGAAGAACATTTTACGATCCGATTTGACGATCCGATCATCGTTACCGGCGAGGAGGAAGAAGCGATCAAAATTGCGACGCAATTGCAGGCCGATTCGCTCGAAAAAGCGATCCGTTCACGTCCGGAACTATGGTTTTGGTGTCATAAACGGTGGAAAAGCGAATACCGCGGAATTTACGCGGGATAAGCTTTTTTCAACAACTCATACAGCGCTTCGGGTGTTAAATCGCCGTTCTTTTCCCATGCCGACTTCATCACCGTATTATCTTCAAGACCGTTCCAGATTTTAATGTAGTGTCCCTCTTTATAACCGTGATCCTGACGGAATTGGTTCAAAATGTTTTTCCCGACGTACAGACGATAAAGCTGTGTCAGGTTCAACGCCCCCAGATACGCCAATTCGAAAAATTCTTCGATAAGGGCACCGATCATTTCCGGCGATACCGGAATCAAAGAGAGGCGCATAACATTTTCGATTTTCACCATCAACAATTCATCGCTGCCGAAAACGAGATTTTGTTCCGTCGAAAGTTTTTGGTATTCGGGAGTTTGGGACATCCGCAACGCCAACTCTTCAATCGTTTCCGCACCGTTTTTGTAGGTAAACTCTAAAATCAGACTCATCACGAAATGCCATACGTCGACGATTTCGATTTGAAGATTCGCATAGTCCGTTTCCTGGGCAATACTTTTCCAGTGTTTCCATCCGAACGAATCGATCATTTCGGCGGATTCCATATAAATACATCGGCACCAGTTAATCTTTTTCCCTTGTTTGGTGACCCCTTTTTCCCATTCCGGACCGTTTGTCGCGTCATTTAGTTTTTGTTGCAGTTCTAACATACAAAGTAATTTATTCATACAAATCCTTTAAAAAGTTCCTAATTATACGGTAATATTTCATCCATGCAAAAGATCAACTGCCACCGATGTCTCCACTATTTTGTCACTTGGGAAGCACATCAGCCGCACGGATGCAAGGTGTACGGGTTCAAAAGCAAATTTATCCCCTCACAAGTCGTACTCAGTTCCAGCGGCAAACCTTGCACTTTTTTCACCCCTAAAGCGGCCTCTTCCAGCTGAGTTTTTTCCCGAATCCCAAAGTATTATCAGTCAATTTAATCTCGCTCAGACGGATACTCCAAAGAGTCGGATTCATTGCCAGCGCGTACGGAAAATGCTTCATATAGAGGGTTGTTTCCCTTCTCTCTTCGCTAAGCGTCATCTGTGCGCGAAATTGAATCCCCTCTATTTTTCCGACTATTTTAGTTTCCAAGGCTATCGTTCCCGCAACTTCCGTATTGAGCACGACATTTTGCATATGCTGCGTCTGCGGATCGCTTGCAACGATCAAAGCGATATTTTCCGCATCGTATGCATAAAACATCGAACAGCACCATAACCGTTCTCCATACGTCGCCAGAGTGAGGAGGTGATGTTTCCCGATAAAGCGTTCGATGGCAACTAAATTTTCATCCATCTTTGCACCTCTACATAATCCATGCGGCAACAAACGTCATTGCCGCCAATATGCCCAATGCAGCCAGACTTCTCCAACCTACTTTTCGTGATCCGAGCATCAATGCACCCATTCCCTTAAAAAGATTGTTACTTGCTATGGCAATCAAAATCGCACTTATGACCGCGGAGGTATCGATCGGATAGCTGCCGTTTACCAATGAAAGGATGAAAGGATCGATATCGGTGAATCCGATGACTAATGACAAAATATTGAGCCCGGACGTCCCGTAATAGGTGATAAAATAGTGGGTCAACAGCGTCATCACGACAAACATCGCGGCAAACAGCAAAGCGACTTCGAGTTCCAGAGGATTGATATGGTTTTGAACCGCCTCGGATGCATCCGGTTTTTGTTCCGTTTTGATTTTCGATATCGCATATCCCATCAATAATGCGATAAGACTCAAAACGATCAGAGGGAGAAAGAGTTTTTTCATCAATTCAAAATTTAAAAAACCGATAATCGCAATGAGCCGCAGATACATCATTCCTGTCGCAAACACGATGGCAGAGATAAACGTATATTCGTAATCGTCGATATCTTTGGACTGACGGGATAATACGATAGTCGTTGCCGTCGAGGAGTAGATTCCCCCTAAAATACCGTTTAGGATAAACCCTTTTTCTTTGAAAAAATAGCGCTGAAGAATATAACCGATATACGATATCCCCGATACGATAACCATCGCAAGCCAGATTTTGCTAAGCGACACCGGTATCCACGGCGATATCTCGCTCGTCGGCAAAAGAGGCCAAATTACCACGCTAAGCAATACCAATTTCGAAAACGTAATGAGCTCGCTGTTGTCAACCGTTTCCAAAAGCGACTGAATATGGGTTTTGGCATTGACGATAAATACGATCGAAACAAAAATCAGTGCAGTGAACCACAACGGCTGGGTAATGATAATCGGAGCATAGGTATAGACCAACAATGCCGATAGCAGACTGATAATCCCTTTTTGACCGTTTTGAAGTTTGTGATGGTAAAAAAGGGCAAACAGCAAACTCAATACCGCCAAGCCGGAGAGATAAAAACGGTAACTCGGATCAAGAATATAAAGGATATATCCCAACACCCCTATCAACGTATAGGTACGGACAGTTCCGATAAAATAGGGATTATTCAAAGAACGTTTGTATTCGCGCATCTCCAATCCGGTCAGAAAGCTCAACACCAATGTTAAAACAAAACGAAAATACTCCGTCGTGTAAAGATGTGAGAGCATCTCATACATCGTTTCTCCTTTTGAGGGCATCGGATATACGGCCCAGGGCATTTTCCAAAACTTCGGTAGCTACTGCAAAGTTCAATCGCATATATCCCGATCCCTCTTTTCCGAAGCTCAATCCCGGACTGAGTCCTAGATTTGCTTCGCGGACAAAAAACTCTCTGAGTTCACGATCCCCCAATCCCAGCGCCCGGCAGTCCAACCATGCTAGATACGTCGCTTCGCAAGACGACAAAGCGATAAGAGGATGATTGTTTGCCCATTCATTCAGGAGAGTGCGATTTTTATCCAGATGTCCGATCAGCTTTCGGTGCCAGGACGAACCGTGGCGATAAGCCGCTTCAAACGCCGTATGCGACAGTGCCGCTCCATCTCCCCAGTGAACACGTAGACGCTCCGCTTCGTAACGTTCGCGCAATTCCTCCGATGCGATACAGACGGTCGAAATCGAAAATCCCGCCATATTAAACGTTTTTCCCGGCCCGATCAGAGTAATCGTATTTTCCCGCAATGCTTCAGAGAGGGATGCGAAAGGAAAATGGCGATGGGGAGAGTAGACGATATCGCTGTGAATCTCGTCGCTGATAATTACGATACCATGGTTCAGACAAAATTGCCCGAGTTCCATCAATTCGTCACGGCTCCATACTCTGCCGACCGGATTATGAGGGGAACAGAGCAACAACAGTTTTGTCTGCGGTGTGATTTGGGTACGCAAATATTCCAAATCGAATCGGTATACCCCCTCCGCATCTCTGCGGAGAGGATGGAGTATCAACGAACGGCGGTTATCTTTGACCATCGAGTAAAACGGAGGGTAGACCGGGTCCATCACGATCACACCGTCTCCCTCGTTACTGAAAGCGCGAATCGCACATCCGATCGATGCGACGACGGAGGGCGAGTAAGTAAGCCAATCACGTTCGATCCTAAACCCGTGGTGTTCTTTCATCCAGAGAATCTGTGCTTCAAAAGCACTGTCGCTCATCACCTCGTATCCGACAATCGGATGATTCAAACGCTCTTTTACGGCATCAATGACACATTCGGGCGTTGCGATATCCATATCGGCAACCCACATCGGCTCGACATCCTCCGTACCAAACAGCTTCTGCCGAAGTGTATATTTTTCGGCATTGGTCCCACTGCGATCGATTCGGCGAAACTCATCCATACCGTTTTATCCAGTCTGCGTGCATCTTCTCGATACGGGCGTATTTATCCGCCTCGTTTTCACCGCTTCCGACAACGTATCGAAAACCGGCATGCTGGATAAAATGGCGGCGGAACGCATATCGTGACGACGAGACGATCTCGTTGCCCGTCGAAATCCACGATCCCCCTTTCATGAGGTTGTGCTTACCGTCAAACGTCGGCTCAGAGAAGTCGTCATACCATGGATGAGTGACAAATCCCTCAAACGCATCCATCTGTGTTTGCGTCCACTGCCATACATTTCCAACGACGTCATAAAGCTCCCCGTGTTTATACGTATCGACCGGTACGGACGAAGCATAACAAGCTAGGTTGATATTGGAGCGCTGATCGTCAAAAATATTGTGCGCCATATCACCCTCTTCGGCCATTACGGTCCATTCGGCTTCGCTCGGCAGACGATAAATTTCTGTATCGTGAGCACTTTTCCATCGGCAAAAGGCTTCCGCTTCGAGAGCATTGACCTCTACAGGCCAGTTGTACGGCATCGCAATCTCCTGCGTCAATGAGCGATAACGATAGCTACCATCCTCCTGCGGAATCCAAAACGGCGGACATGAGGCATTACGGATCTGTAAATATTTCAACCCCTCCGCATCCCACCATCGCTCATCTTGATACCCGTTTGCCCGAACAAACTCCATGAATTCACCGTTGCTGACCAAGTATTTGGATGCACGAAAATCTTTTACGTCGCACGTCAGGGTTCCGTATTCGTTATCCCATCCGTAAATACCGCCGTCAGCTTCCCCTTTGCCCAGGATTACGTCCCGTCCGATAAAATCGACCAGAATATTTTTGGGCATATCGCCCCGGCTCTCGCACAAAGGGAAATCCTCGTGGGAGAGGATATGTTCCAAAGGCATCTGACGATGGAGAACACTGGAAGTTTCGATATGGATCCGTTCATGCTCAATCCCCATCCAAATCGCCCAGAACGGATCTTCTTTGGCAATCGGCAGATTCATAGGGAGCGTCGAAATCATCCGATCAACCAAAACACGCACTTTTTGGCGATACTCGCGGACTTCATCGATCTTCGGCCATTGCAGCGAATCGCTCGACGCATCCCATGTCATTTCATCGACTCCGACGGCAAACAATGCTTCAAAACGGGGATTAATCCGCTCTGTTAACGCACCCGAAGCGACCAGTTTATTCACATAAAAAATAGCGGTATGACCGTAATAAAAAATCATCGGATGGCGGGTCGGTTCGGATTGGCGGTAAAAAACTTCGTCGGATTTCAGCAGTTCGAAGAGCGATTCAAACAGATCGTAACTCTGATGAAAATAATCTCGCAGCTCTTCACGTTTGACGGACACATCGTCTCCGTCCAATCGTACCGATTTCATCTGTCTGTGCAACACGCTGAATCCTTGTTCCGTTTTTCTGTATTTTACCGCATTTACCCCAACCAAGCCTTCATCTCTTTCAAAATCGGTATTCGGCTTGCCATTTTTTCATCCCTATTCGTCGCACATAGGTGACGGTTTACCCGTATAATAGCCTTGGGAAAAATCGATTCCCAGTTTCTCGACAGCATGATAAACCTCTTCGCAGCTGACGAATTCGGCGATCGTATATGCTCCGATTTTTCGGGCAAAGTCAACGATCGTTTCGACAATAATCCGATAGCGGCTGTTATCGACGATTCCGCTGATAAGCGATCCGTCGATTTTGATGTAATCGACATTCAGTTTTAAAATATGCTCGAAATTCGAATATCCCGTTCCGAAATCGTCAATGGCAATTTTTGCACCGAGGGCTTTCACCTGTTTGATAAATCGCCCCACGGATGCATAATTTTCGATACCTTCGGTCTCCAGTATCTCGAAAATAATCTGTTCGGAGGTTCCCGTATCGATGATAATTTTGATAATCTCTTGAACCGTATAAGGGTCATTGATATCGTCGATGGAGAGATTGACGGAAAAGTGATCGGAACGCGACGAAAAGCATCGGCATGCTTCATGGATCACTTTATGGGTGATCCGCGGATACAGCTTCGTCTTTTTGGCGATAGGGAGAAAATCCATCGGAGGGACAAGATCACCGTTTTCATCGATCATCCGAACCAAAGTCTCGTATTTCGTGATCTCTTTAGTCTTGAAATTGACAATCGGCTGATAATGACAGATAATCCGCTCTTCGGCCAAAGCCCGATGTACCGATCCCGTCATCGCAATATTCTTTTTATAGATATCTTCGATATTCTCTTTCTCTTCGTAAAAAGCGATGGAGAGTTTTTTCTCTTTTGCCATATGCAATGCAATGTCGGCACGTGTTAGCAGTTTTTCGCTTCCGAGTGCCACGCCGACGTTCATTCGTATATTGATCACCTCATCGGCAACGGTAAAGGTCATCTCGTGTAAACGCAAAAGGATTTGGTTGATCTGCTCTTTAAGCGCATTGCGGGATGTCCCCTCTTCATAAAACAAAACGGCGAATTCGTCTCCGCCGATTCGGTACGGGCTCATTCCCATCCGTACCGATTCTTGTGCCAATTGAACCAGGATATCGTCTCCGACGGCAATCCCGAAAAGATCGTTCATCTCCCGGAAACTGTCGATATTGAAAATTGCGCAGGCTTTAGGGAGATTAAGCTGCATATCCAGCAGCATCTTCTGCCGATTCGGCAAACCGGTCAATTGATCAAAATGGTTAAAATATTGCGCCCGATCATCGGCCACTCTCTCCGCGGTATTATCGAACACATACCCTTTTATCGTACTCACCGCTCCGTCTTCACGGTACTCGACAACCGTAAAGTCTTTAACCCATATAAGGGTGCCGTTTTCTCTTAATAGGCGATACTCTTGAACAAATTTGGTGGCCTTCATCTCAAGAAATTCTACTACTTCGCTTTCTACTTTTTTGATATCGTCCGGATGAATAAAAGTAGAAAATTTGGTCGCTTTTTTCATCAGTTTACGGTAGCTGATCCCCAATACCGATTCGATGTTCGGAGAGACAAAACGGATCGGCCACCCCTCTTCGCCGCTCCATTCAAATACTACGACCGGACCGCTTTCGATCAGCCGTTTGGTAATATTGAGCTCATTTTCAAGCCGCTTTTGTTCCGTGATATCGCGAGCGCTCCCGATGATCCTGATCAGATTTCCCTCTTCGTCGTGCAAAGGGGCTTTGTGTACATCAAAGTAGACAAGTTCTCCGCGAATATTGCCGTACTCTTCAAAGCGCATCGGCTTCATCGCCTGCAAAGTCGTTTTATCGGTATTGAAGCATAATTCTCCAAACGTATGCCATTGAAGATTTTCAGGACATCTAGAGCGTTCTCTCGTAGCAAAAAAAAGGTCATTTTTACCGATCGGCTCATGTATGTTTTCTGCCATCAAAAGATTGTCGCAAATCGATTGATTGGCAAATATGTAATTTCCTTCCAGATCTTTGACCCATACCATATCCGGCAAATGGGTAGAGATAAGGCTAAAAAACCGGTGTGATTCAAAAAACGGCGTCATATCCGATAATCCTGATAAAATGATCTACTGCAATTGCCGTGTTATCATACACTAAAAATCTCTTTTCCCACTGTTCTTTCCGCATTTTACTGCTATCTCGACCATCTAAAATTTGCAAAGCAAGAAGATAAATATGAAAACGAATATCAATATTAAGCTTGATATAAGATGATAGCTATTATCATTACTATATATATTGATAATGCAAATCAATACCCTATCCATTATGAAACAAAAGGTGTGACATGAAGAAAACGATCGTAATGAGTTTGGCGGCTGCAGCGACGCTCAGTGCAACAACATTGGATGAGGCGTTTGTCTCCGGAAAAACGAGCGGAGAGATTCGCAGTGCCTATATCAGTAATAGCTATGATGCGGGAGAGAACACATACGGAACCGCGATCGGAGGGATTTTGAAATACGAAACCGCGTCGTGGAATAATCTATCGTTCGGCGTTGCCGCATATATTAGCCAACGAATAGGTTTTATCTCCGGCAATGATGTTCATACAACCACCGAAATATTTGATGAAGAGGGGAAATCGTATGCGTATGTCGGAGAAGCGTATATCGATTACACTACAGATAACTTTACGTTTCGTATAGGACGTCAACAACTGGATACTCCGTTCGCCGACACGGATGATATCCGGATGAATCCCAATACCTTCGAAGCGGCCGTCGTCACCTATAACGGCATCGACGCGACGACGTTGATCGGAGGATATGCTACCCGTTGGAGCGGATACGATTCCGGCGATGACAAATCGACGTTTAAACGTCTAGGCGGCGAAGGGAGCGACGGCACGATCATTCTCGGTATTCAAAACGAGAGTATCGAAAACCTTGCCGTCCAAGGGTGGTATTACGGCGTCGATAAACTGGCCGACCTCTATTACGCCGATGCGGCCTACACCATCGCCTTTAGCGAAGATATCGGATTGGAACTTGCGGCACAGTATGCCCGTTTCAGCGAAGATAATGACGCAACCGGAACTCCGACAGGTATCGACGGGAGCGTTTACGGTCTCGGAGCGAGTCTGAATGTAGGAGCCCTGACGCTGGGTGCCGCCTATAACCGCGGCAGTAATGATGATGGCAAAGCACCTCCGATCGGCTTTGGAGGCGGTCCGTATCTGACGTCGATGGAAGAGTGGACGATTGAGGGGATGGAAGATGTCAAAGCCTATCAGCTCAGTGCCGAGCTCGATTTGAGCGCTACAGGCATCGAAGGATTAAGTCTATGCGCATTGTACGGATCGTTTAAAAGCAATCCTGCAGATGCTAAAGTCGACGAGTTCGATCTCATAGCCACGTACGAAATCAACGAAGCAATCAGTGCCGATATCAGCTATGCCGATATCGATGATCGCAACGGCAATGCCGACGGTGGAAACGATGCGGGATACAGCCGTTTCCTCGCACGTATCAACTACACATTTTAAAGGAATCTTATGATGAATACCATGCTAAAAACCGCTTATATCTCAGTAGCGATGAGCGCCGTTTTGGCCGCAACACCCACCAAAGATGTAAAAACGGCGATCCTCGACAATTATGCGGCGATCGCTACCGCCAATTACACAGATGCGTTAAAAGATGCAAAGTCGATGGAATCGTCAATCAAAGCATTCGTCGCCGCTCCGAGCGAAGCGACTCTCGCCGATGCAAAATCGGCATGGCTTAAAGCACGCGAAAGCTACGGGACGACTGAAGCGTTCCGCCTCTCTAACGGTCCTATCGACGCCGAAGAGGGATGGATAGCCGAAAGCTACGGCGCTCTGGAGGGACAGATCAATGCATGGCCTTTGGATGAAAACATGATCGACTATACGATCGATGCGGACGGGAAAAAAACTTCCGGCAATATCATCGATACCCGCGGCAAATTCAATCCCGGCGGTGAAAACTCAAAAGAGGTAGATGTCACTACGATCAACGCTGAAGCGATCACCGCGTTAAATGAAAACGGTGGAGAAGCGAACGTCGCTACGGGATACCACGCAATCGAATTTCTCCTTTGGGGGCAAGACCAAGACTACAGCAACTTTACCAAAGATGCGATAACGAACGGGCCGATGAGCGCCGGTGAGCGTCCTTTGAGCGACTATACGACGGATGCCGACGCCGACCGCCGAAAAGCCTATCTGGTAGCGGCATCGGAGAAGATCGTCGCCGATTTACAAACGGTCGATGGTGCATGGGACACCGCTATCAGCGCCGATTGTTCGAAAGATGCGACCGGGTGCTACCGTGGAGCGATTTTAGGTCAGCTCAAAGGAAAAGACGCCGCTAAAAACATCCCCGCAAAAGAGGCGCTGAAACAGATCATGGCGGGACTGGGTGTCTTTATCAAATCCGAGCTGGCGAATGAGCGGATCGCGGTGGCGGTACTGACGCCGAGCGAAGAAGACGAGCATTCATGCTTCAGCGACAATACCCATCGCGACATTGCCCAAAACTATCAAGGGTTCAAAAATATCCTCATCGGACAATACGGTTCTATCAAAGGGGTGAGCATGCTCGATGCGCTCGATCCTAAAACCAAAAAAGTGATGACGAACATGATGAGCTCGATCGAAGCCAAAATCGCCAAAATCGACGCAACGGCGAAAACGACCGCCCATTTCGATTATCAGATCCGCAGCGATAATCCGATGTCCGGCGAAATCAAAAAGCTCAAAAATGAGATGCGCCGCCTCGGCGACATGATGGTGTTGGTAGCAAAAGCCAACGGTATCCGCCTCAGTACCGACGACGTTACCGATCCGGAAGAGACGAAACTCTAAATGTTTTTTCGAATAGCCACGGCAATCGCCCTCATGGGGGCGTGCGCTTTAGCCAGTCATGACCATCTGATTCAGACTAAAGCGCTTTTATCGCAAGCCGACGACAACCTCTCCGCCGAAGAGACCGAGCGTTTTATTCTGGGCAAAAGTTTTTTCCGTATCCCGTGGGTCGAAGCCCCCAGCGCTACGACAGCACGCGACGGATTGGGGCCGCTGTTTAGTGCCAACACCTGCATCAGCTGCCATCCCCATAACGGAGCGGGATCGGTCTATACGGCCGACGGAAGGATCAGCCGATCACTGGTTACGCGATTTTCGCTCAAAGGACGAAGCGATCCAAAACGCGGGTTCGTCCCCGATCCCGTCTACGGAGCGCAGTTGAGCATCAACGGTGTCAGAGGGATTCCCTTCGAGGGGAAGCCGACTTTAGTGTATGAGACGGTGATGAGTTCGTATCCTGACGGAACCCGTATCGAATTGCGTCGCCCCCTTCCCGGGGTCAAAGAGCTGAACTACGGAGCGTTACATCCGGATACGACGATCTCCAACCGCCTCGCCCCCGCACTGGTCGGTATGGGCCTGCTGAATCGTATCGGCGATACAGAGATACTCTCCCGCGAAGATCCCGATGACCGGAACCGTGACGGCATCTCGGGTCGGGCAAACCGCGTATACGATCCAATCACGGGCACTACGCTCATAGGACGCTTTACGTGGAAAGCCTCCGCCCCGAGCGTACGCCATCAGGTCGCTTCGGCATTTCACAACGATATGGGGCTGACGACATCGCTTTATCCGATGAAGAACTGCACATCCGTGCAAAAAGAGTGTCTCGACGCTCCGCACGGACGAGATGCCCTCGACGTACCGGACGAGCGGCTGGATGCGGTAAGTTTTTACGTCAGCCGTTTGCGCATTCCCGAACCCGCAATCGGAAATGCAAAAGGGAAGAAACTCTTTGCACAAATCGGATGCGCGGCATGCCATATACCTGCGATGGCAATGGCGGATGGAAACACGATCACTCCCTACAGCGATCTTCTCCTGCACGATATGGGAGAAGCGCTCTCTGACGGACGGCGCGAGTTCGATGCGGATGAACACGAATGGCGAACTCAGCCGCTGTGGGGGATCGGGAAACGAACTACCGTGTTGAATCAGCGCAATTATCTCCACGACGGTCGTGCGAGAACTATCGAAGAAGCGATCCTCTGGCACGGGGGAGAAGCCTCAGCCGCTCGGGAAAGTTTTAAGTCTCTGAGCCGTTTTGATCGACGTGCCGTACTCCAATTTTTAGAAGGTCTGTAAATGAAAAAAATAGTGCTGTTCCTGTTTGCCGTTATATCGCTGTGTGCGGCGGACAAACCGTTTCCTAAAGGAATATACGAAGAGGTGATCCTCGCCGATGCCCGACATGCCGTATCGAGCGCGCAAACGGTGGTTAAGAGTCTCGAAACGGGAAAGATGGATCGTAAAGCGTTCGAAGAGCTTGCACTCGACTGGAAAAAAGTACAAGCGCTCTACATCGCCGGAGAGCTCGATGAATCGTTTGCCGACACCCCTTATGAGATCGATATCTACCACAATGCTAAAGAGGACGTGACGGCTCAGCTCGATCATATCATCCGTTCAAATGAGCCCCTTGAGCGGGCAATGTTCAAAAATTCGTACAAAACCCTCACCGCATTGGAATATCTGATGTTCAAAAAACCCAAAAATCCTGAGCGTGAACAGGCGATGGCATTGATCTCGGCGCGTACGATACAGACCAAACTTTCTTCCATCGCCTCCGTGTACGAAAAAGAGGAAAAAGTTCTGATGGCGGACGAAAGCCGTTTCAACGCCCTGATGATGAATCAGCTGATCGCCAGCTCTTACGAGCTCAAAGAGTGGCGGGTCGGAGAACCGACCGGATGGGCGAAAAAATACAAATCGCAGCGGGATATCCGCCGCGCCGATTTGTATCGCAGCGCTCTCGCCCTCAAAGGAATTCAAACGATCCTCCAAACCCATAAACGGGTGATGGACGCTGTCGGATATGTCGATTTCGGCGATTATGCGATCCGTTCAGGTGCGAAGAGCGAAGTCGTACTCGTGCGAAAAGCGCTCTCTGCGGCGATCAAAGATGCCGCTCTGCTCAACGGCGAGCTTCTCTCTCCCGCTTCCAAAACACTATATACCGATTTGGGACGGCTCCATAACGGCTATTACATCTCGTTAATCGGGGCATTGAAAATGACTTCGAAAATTTTGGATGCCGACGGTGATTGAGATGACTCCGTGGGATTATTTTTTCGATCCTTCCAAACGTCTGTACTGGCTCTATCTCGCGAGCTCGGCGCTGATCGCGGCGGTTTTTCTCCTGCGTAAGCCGAAAATGCTCTCACACGCCTTCTCGGCGATGATATGGTGGCATCCGAGCGCACGTCTCGATTATGGTTATTTTATCGTTTCGCTTCTCTTTAAAACCCTCCTGATCTTCCCTCTGGTGATCAGTGCGGAAGAGGTGACACGGATCGTTTATACCTTTTTGGCGTCGTATTTAGGGTACGTCGATATCGATATGGGATACGGATCGGTAATGGTTCTTTATACGCTGTCGCTCTTTCTCTTCAGCGATTTTACCCGCTACTGGCTCCACCGATGGCTCCATACCGTCCCGTTTTTATGGCGGTTTCATCAGGTTCATCACAGCGCACGGGTTCTCAATCCCCTGACGTTTTATCGGGTTCATCCGGTCGAAAATCTCCTCTTCGGTTTCCGTTACGCTCTCAGTGCCGGAGTCGTAAGCGGTATTTTCATTTTTTTATTCGGGAGTTTGGAGATGATCGACCTGTTGGGAGTCAACGCTTTTATCGTCGCATTTTTGGCTTTGGGATCGAATCTGCGCCATTCCCATGTGGCGTTAGGGTTTCCGAAACGGATAGAGAAATGGGTCTCCTCCCCCGCGCAGCATCAGCTCCATCATGCCCAAAACACGATGAATAAAAACTACGGAGGCGCCCTTTCGCTATGGGATACCCTTTTCGGAACCCTCGCCCTTAGCGCCGACACAAAACGCTCCCGTTTCGGTTTGAGACGGGAGCAAATGGAGGCTTATCGGACGATTTGGGGATTGTTATCCAAACCTTTTATACCAAGGAAAATATCATGAATAGTACTACGGCATCGCGAATGATGCAGCTCGGACTGGGAATCTGCTTTTTATGGTTCGGAATGCTCAAATTTTTTTCGGGTCTCAGCCCCGCGGAGACGCTGGCGGTCATGACGATCGATCGGCTCACTTTTTCAATCATCCCTTCGGAGATAGCGATCAAATTGCTCGCAGTGTGGGAAGTCGCCGTAGGGATCGGATTTTTATTCGGCAAAAAGCTCCGCTGGATCGTCGCCCTCTTTTTGGTCCATATGACGTTTACCTTCGCTCCGCTGATACTGTTTCCTGAGATTTGTTTTACCCAAGCGCCGTTTGCCTTGACGTTGGTCGGACAATACATTGTAAAAAATATCGTTCTGATTATGGGCGGGATTATTATTTATATCTTGGAAACGGAGAAACAACAATGAAAAGCACAATCCTGATCGTACTGATGGGCACGGCGGTTTTTGCCGGAACAGCCGAACAGGCCAAACTCGGAGAACTCCTCTTTTTCGATACCACTCTATCGAAAAATAAGACGCAAAGTTGTTCGACCTGCCATAACCCCCAAAACGGTTTTGTCGATAACCGCGACAACGGTGTCCGTGGTGCCGTATCGCTCGGCGACGACGGTAAAAGCCTCGGAGCCCGCAACGCTCCGACGGCCTCGTATGCCGTTTACTCTCCCCATTTCGGCTTCGATGCCAAGAAAAAGCGGTTCAAAGGGGGACAGTTTCTCGACGGCCGTGAAACCGATCTGACGGCTCAGGCCGGAGGCCCACCGATGAATCCGATCGAAATGGGAATGGGGAGCAAAGCCGAAATCGTAAATCGGCTCAAAATCAATCCGTTGTACGTTTCGACATTCGAGAAACTCTACGGCAAAGGGGTACTGGACAATGCTGAAAAAGGTTACAGTGCCATGTCGCGGGCGATCGCCGCGTATGAATCGACACAGGAGTTTTCCCCGTTCGATTCGAAATACGACCGTTATCTCCGGGGGGAATACACCCTCACCCCCCAAGAAGAGCTTGGAAAATCGCTCTTTTTCTCGAATAACAACACCAACTGCGCCACCTGCCATCAGCTCAGGGGAGAAGACCGTGAAAAAGAGACCTTTAGCAATTACGAGTATCACAACATCGGGGTCCCCTCCAATCCTCTCCTCGTCGAACGCGGAATCGTCAAAGAGGGATTCGTCGATACGGGGCTGGCACAGAATCCGAAATCTACCGGCAAAACCGATGAAGGAAAGTTCAAAGTCCCTACTCTGCGTAACGTCGCCGTTACCGGACCGTATATGCACAACGGCATTTTTAAAGACCTCCGTACCGTCGTGATGTTTTACGACAAATATAACAATCCGCAGCGTACGATCAATCCTGAAACCGGGAAAGCATGGGGAGATGCCGAAATAGCCCATTCGATCAGCACCAAAGAGCTAAAAGCGAAAAAATTGAGCGACACGAAAATCGACGCCCTCGTAGCGTTTATGAAACTGCTCACCGACCAAAAATACGAACATCTGATTCACTAAGGAGATTTATCATGTTAACCAAAATTTTGTTGAGCGCCCTGGCGACCGTCACCCTCTACGCGGCGGAAGTCAACGTCTATTCCCATCGCCATTACCCCTCGGACGAACAATTGTTCAAACGTTTCACCGCCAAAACCGGTATCAAGATTAACCTGATCAAAGCCGGTTCCGACGAGCTGATCTCCCGCCTCGAAAAAGAGGGAAAAAATTCTCCCGCTGACGTGCTGATCACCGTCGATGCGGCGAGGCTTCATATCGCGAAAGAAAAAGGGCTACTTTCCCCCCTCAAATCTGCCGTTTTAGAAGCGAACATCCCGCCCCATCTGCGGGACAAAGAGGGATACTGGTACGCTCTGACCAAACGGGCACGTGTTTTCGTCTACAACAAAGAGACGTTCAATCCCGCCAAGCTCTCCACCTACGAAGCCCTCGCAACACACGAATTTAAAGGAAAAATTCTGGTACAAAGTTCCAATAACGTCTATAATCAGTCGCTTCTGGCCTCATTGATCGTCCACGACGGTGAAACCGAAGCTTCTAAATGGGCGCGGGGGATCGTCGCGAACATGGCACGCAAACCTTCGGGCAAAGACATCGACCAAATCCGCGCCGTCGCCGCAGGAGTAGGCGACGTCGCCATCATCAACACCTACTACCTCGGACAGCTCGTCTCCTCCAAACGACCGAGCGATCAGGCGGCAGGCGAGATGGTCGCCGTCTATTTTCCGAACCAAAAAACGACAGGAACTCATATCAACGTCTCCGGAGCAGGTATTGTCAAATACAGCAAACATCGACCCGAAGCTCAGCAGTTCATCGAGTTTCTCAGCTCTCCCGAAGCGCAGGAAGTATTCGCCGAAGTAAATTTCGAATATCCGGTCAATCCGAAAGTCAAAGCCTCAAAACTTCTCCGTTCCTGGGGAACGTTCAAAGAGGATGACACCGAACTCTATAAGCTTGGTGAACACAATGCCCAAGCGGTCAAAATATTCGATAAAAGCGGATGGAATTAAACGGTGGAACGTTATCTCAACCGCTGGAGTATCCAGACCTATCTCTGGATTCTGACGCTGCTTCTCCCCGCTTTCGTCGTCATCGCCTATGCATTGGGGTCTGAGGGCGAAACACTCCGTCATCTCAAAGAGACGGTTCTCAGCCGTACCATTCTCAATACCCTCTACCTCATCGCCGGAACATCGTCCGTCACTTTGATACTGGGGATCGGAAGCGCCTATCTGACTACCTTTTACACCTTCCGTTTCGAACGCATCATCGCTTTTTTGCTCGCGATGCCGTTCGTCATCCCCGCCTATATCGTAGGGTATATCTACGGCGACCTGTTCGGATTCTTCGGGCCGGTCCATCTGATGCTCCGAAGCTGGGGGATCAAAGAGTATTTCGACGTTCTCAATTTCTACTCCGTCGTCTTGATTCTAGGCCTTTCGCTCTACCCTTACGTCTACCTGATTGTCAAAGCTTCGTTTTCCAAAAGCCGTTCGGCACTCCTCTACCCCGCCCTCAATCTCGGAGCGGGAAAAAGGGCGCTCTTCCGGCGTATCATCCTCCCTCTCTCCCGCGCTTCCGTCGCCGGAGCGCTGACGCTAGTGGTGATGGAGAGCATCAGCGAGTACGGAACCGTCAAATATTACGGCGTCGATACCCTCTCGACTGCGATATTCACGGCATGGTTCGGGCTCGAAGACCCTCAAAGCGCCGCCTATATCGCCTCCATCGCTATGGGATTGGTTTTAAGCGTCCTTTTGCTCGAAAAAATCGCCCGCAGCGGCGCAATCTACAAAAGCGAAAAGCTCTTGGCCGCTCTTCCGAAAGAGAGACTCACAGGAGGCTTCGCGGCGGGGGCTTACCTCTTTATGGCTTTTCCGATCACATTCGGATTTCTTATCCCTCTGGGATGGATCGTGACGTATAGCATCGACTATCTCCCGAGTCTCCTCGACGAAGCATATCTCGCCGTCATGGTGAACACCTTCGTCGTCTCGGGCAGCAGTTCGGCGCTGATCGTCGCCGGCGCGTTGCTGATCGGCTATACCGCGCGCACTTTTCCCTATGGAATCAACCGCTATCTCTCTAAAGCCGCTTCATTGGGCTATGCCCTCCCCGGCGCCGTCATCGCAGTGGGAATCGTCATCATTTTCACGACCTTCGACAAATGGGCGGAACGCTATTGTGGATTCGACTCTACGGTAATGAACGGAACCATCATTGTCCTCGTCTTCGGCTATGTCGCACGTTTTTCGGCAGTGGCAATCAGCACGGTGGACGGCAGTTTCGAGCGGCTGGGGCTTTCGCTCAACAAAGCATCGCGTTCGCTCGGATATACCCACGGACAAACCCTGCGCCGTATTGAGATTCCTCTGATGAGACGTTCCTTGATCTTCGCATTTGCACTCGTCTTCGTCGATACGATCAAAGAACTCCCGCTGACGTTAATTTTGCGTCCGTTCAATTACGAAACACTGTCCACGAAAACCTACGAAATGGCCGAATCGCAGATGGTATATGAAGCGAGTATTTATGCCCTTTCCATCGTCCTCATTTCCCTTATCCCGATCACCCTGACTATTTTAAAAAGCGAGCACTGATGTTGATTATCGACAACCTAACCAAAACGTTTAAATCCAAAACGGTACTTGAAAATATCTCGTTGACCGTCCGTCACGGAGAGATCGTCTCAATCCTCGGACGGAGCGGAAGCGGCAAGAGTACCCTTCTCAATCTCATCG
Source organism: uncultured Sulfuricurvum sp. (assembly GCF_937936435.1). Lineage (GTDB taxonomy): Bacteria > Campylobacterota > Campylobacteria > Campylobacterales > Sulfurimonadaceae > Sulfuricurvum. Next base: position 28,256 of record NZ_CALDDG010000021.1, read on the forward strand.
CCGGTTTCGAGCGAAGCGACGAAGGTTCCATCTATCTCGAAGAAAAAGTGCTAAGCGCCAAAGAGTATTTCGTCGATCCTTCCAAACGTTCCATTGGATTTGTATTCCAAAATTACGCCCTTTTCCCCCATCTGAACGTCGCCGACAATATCGCATTCAGCCTCTCCCGCATCCCGAAAGAGGAAAAATCAAAACGGGTCGGAGAACTTCTGCGACTGATCGGCTTGGAGGGCTACGGTTCAAAATATCCCGATACCCTCAGCGGAGGGGAGCAACAGCGGGTTGCTCTGGCACGTGTTCTCGCGATGCGCCCGTCGGTCATTTTGTTCGATGAGCCGTTTTCCAATGTCGATACGGTACTGAAAACATCGATTCGCGACGAGCTCCTCGCGATTTTACGCTCCGGCGGTTCAACCGCCCTATTCGTCACCCACGATCCCCATGAAGCGATGGCGATCAGCGACCGTATCGCCTACATTGACGAAGGAAAAATCGTCCAATTCGATACCCCGGAAATGCTCTATCACGCTCCGGCCAACGAAAACGTCGCCGCATTTTTCGGCCCGATCAACCGTTATGAGGGGGGATTCGTTCGAGTCGAGAAGTGCCGTATCGATTCAGACGGTCCGATCCGTGCGGAGGTCGTCTCATCGCGTTTTATGGGGAATACCTACGAAACACAGGTCCGCTTTACCCAAAAAGAATACGACTGCCGATTTTTGATCTACACCGACCGTCTCTTTACGGTAGGAGAGATCGTGCGAATCGGTTACTAAGAGAGACAGGAAATAATCAGACTTTTTGAAAAAAGCGGCTTTCGCGGTTGATCGTCGCTGCAAATCCGTCCGAACCGATCCGTAAATCATGCATCATCAGATCGAAATGGTTGGAAGGATTTTCATACACGCTCACCGTCATACTCCGGTTAAAATGAACCGTATAGTCGGCTTTTAGACTCAATGCCGATTCAGGATGGACAAAGAGGGCTTTCGAATCAGGGAGGAAATGGACGATTAAACCGGTTTTTCGGCATTGAAACCGATGATTACACAGTTCTGACTCAATTTTGGGAGATATGCTCTCTTCGATTTTCGATAAACTCTCCGATGCGAGCAATTCATCCCCGATGACCGGGGCCGTTCCCAACAAACCGGTAGTGATGAGTGCCGAGGCTAACAAACGTTTTGAGGTAAAGCGGTATGTATTCATCCAAAAGCTCCTATCGGTTCTGCGAAGTCGTTCCTAGCATTGTACACCCTATTGATAAACGATTGTAAACGCTTAAATTGTCGTATCCTCTTCTCTTTTGCGTCGCAAATAATCCCGAAGAATAACCGCATGGTCAAACACCAGCATCTCCAGAGGAAGCCGATCCAACGGGTAGACGAACGCCTCTTTAGCATCGTCTGCACCCGTCGGTATTCCGCGTGCCGTGCAGACATACACGATCGATACCGTATGAAACCTCTCATCGCGTGAGGGGTCGGAATATACCCCCAGCAAAGAGCGGATTTGCACATCGAGAGAGATCTCTTCTTTCATTTCCCGCACAAGCGCATGCTCGACCGTCTCTCCGATATCCACAAACCCTCCCGGCAGGGCAAGTCCCTGAGGAGGATTTTTTCTCTCGATCAAAACGATCCCTTTAAATACCTCTTGTTCGTCATAGATTTCGACGATGCCGTCTACACTTAGATACGGTGTTTGGATCATGATTTACCTTCTCATGTTAGTGGAATACTGCTATTATACGCTAAGTAACCGACAAAATTTTTATACTGATTGTTGCACCGTGTACAAAGGAAGAAGATGTCCCTAAATTATAAGATTGTCTCCCCGATCACCGTTCTTTCAGCCTCTTTTCTGTTTTTAAGCGGCTGTGCCGAGCATTCGATACAGATCAATCCCCAATTATATCAGGAGGATGAGCGGAGGGTTTTTATCCCGTGTGCGATAACCTATGACGGTGATAAAGAGTATTTCCCCTACGGCATCCGCGAAAGCCAATCCGCCAAATGCAAAGCCACCTATCGCTATACGATTAAAAACATAAATACCGATACGGAAGAAAAAGGGTTCTTATACTATATCAATCCCCTTAATATCGCCGATTTCATGATCGACGACAATGCCACCGTAGTCGAAGGCAAACTGACGATGGATGACGGAAACGGAGACCCGAAAACGTTTGCAGCCTCCTGCACTGCCAGCGAAAAACTTTTCCTGTATCATTTCGGCGAAAGCTCGACTCCGGGAAAAGCCTGTCTGGAAGCCGTGCGGGATAATATCGATGCCCAACTCGTTCAATACAAACAAGCAAAAAAATAATATCAGAAGGTATAATTTTCTCTATGAAAGAACATTTTACGAAACAATTAAAACGCGGTACGCTGGTAAAACTTGATGATGGCAATATGGCTGTCATCAGAGACAGCGAACCCTCCGTCAAACGCAAGGCAGAGGTGATGATCGAGGGAAAACCTCAACTCATCCAAATCGAATCGTACCGTATCGTTGCGGTCAACATCAAAGGGCACGGATGGCAGCCCATTACCCATACGGATAAAGAAAAAGAACGGCAATCCGCCCAAACGCAACAATCTTAAATAGTATTTAGGATACAAAACAGGAGGGGAAAAGCCGTCTCCTTCAACTGACTACAGGAGTGACGAAACGTCAGTCAAAGGTACAGGTTCGCATAACTTAAGGAGAGTCAATGAAAATGCGATTGTGTTGTTCAGATACAACCGCCATAGACATTGTGACGCATATCGATAAACCAAAACCCAATCAACGGACAATGGATAGATAACAAATCGTTATTTATCTCTATTTTCTCTGAGTTTATACCAACAGATTTTGTCATAAGATAAAATGATTAATAATTTGATTTGAGGCTGTTTAATTCAAAAAGCTGAAAAAAGAATATTTATATGGTCGGAGCGACGTGACTCGAACACGCGACCTCTACCACCCCAAGGTAGTGCGCTAGCCAAACTGCGCTACGCCCCGACGTAAAAAGCGGAACAAAAGAATAATAAATTGATCTTTAATTCCAACTAAAACCTTGTAAAGCTATACTCACTGTATGAAAACCCTCTCATCATCTCTTTTATCCTCGTGTAAAGGTGTCACAGCCGCTTTTACGACACGTATCGGCGGAGTTTCGTCAGCCCCTTACAGCAGCGCAAATCTGGCATTTCATGTCGGAGATGATCCGAAAAATATTTTGGATAACCATGCTTTATTGGCTGCTCATTTAGGATATGATCGTTCCAAGCTAATCCATATGCGGCAGATCCACTCCGATCGTATCGTGATTGTCGATGAGACACTCAACTTCGATACCCCTCCCGAATGTGACGCTCTGATCACCGACCGTTTAGATACACCGCTGATGATTATGAGTGCGGACTGTACTCCGATTCTTTTGTATGATCCTATCGCTCGTGCCATTGCTGCCGTTCATGCCGGACGCGCCGGGGCGTTGAATGCCATTTTGCCTAAAACGGTTCATCAAATGGAAAAAATTTTCGGCTCAGCAATTTCTAACATTCAAGCCGTTCTGGGACCTTCCATCCACGGATGCTGTTACGAGGTCAACCGCACCATCGCCGAGGAGACAATGGAAAAAGGTTATCCTGAGGCATTACGCTATGAAAAAGAACGGGTGTTTTTGGATGTCAATACGATTTTGCTCTCGCAGTTGGATAAGCTGGGAATGAAGCAGGTGGAAGTCATCGATCATTGCACCTCATGCAACCGTCACGACTACTTTTCATACCGCGCCGATGCGCAGCATACCGGACGGATCGCCGGAGTGATTATTCTACGATAACCTTCGCGGCAAGCTGGGCTGGAAGCAAGCCAAGAGATTCTTCGACCAGTTTGGTGTTACCGTGTTTTATAAATTTGTCTTCGTACTCAAACGTGATTACATTGACATCATAAATCCGTTCCTGCGCCAGCCACTCTATCAGAGCACTGCCGACTCCGCCCATCCGGGAGGAATCGCTAAAAACATACCAACGTTTATGTTTTTGGGCCATACTGCGAAGCATGTCGCTGTCCAACGGCTTCACAAAACGTAAATCAAGCAATGAAGGCTTCTCCTCCATACATTCGATCGTCTGTGCCGCACGCCCGACACCGTTGCCGTAACCGATAAAAAGGATATCCGACTCATTGGCAATCAACAGCTGGGATTTCCCCGTCTCGAACGGAATCGATTCCGGCAAATCGGCATTTAGAAATGCTCCACGCGGATACCGAATCGCACACGGGTGTTCATACGCAGCGGCATATCCGACGATCTGATGAAACGACTTTTCATCCCGCGGCGCACATAGAGTCATATTCGGGATCAGCCGTAAAAAACTGATATCGAAAGCTCCCTGATGGGTTTCGCCGTCCTCGCCGACGATTCCGGCTCTATCCATCGCAAATACGACCGGCAAATCCATCAGACATACGTCGTGAATCACTTGATCATATCCCCGCTGTAAAAAGGTCGAATAGATGGTACAAAACGGCTTAAAGCCCTCTTTCGCCAAAGCTGCCATCGAAGTGACGGCATGCTGTTCGGCAATGGCCACATCCCAAAAACGTTCCGGATACATCTCCATCAGTTCACTCAATCCCGTACCGCTCGGCATAGCGGCAGTCACACCGACAATCTTATCGTTACGGGCGGCATAGTGCATCAAAGCATCGGTATAAATCTGTGTTGCACTTTTAGCCGAACTTTTAGCATTGGCCGTGCCGCTTTTAAGATCAAACGGAGAAACACCGTGCCATTTTTCATGCTTTCCTTCGGCGATTTCGTATCCCTTTCCTTTAATCGTCTGCACATGCACCAATACCGGTTTGCCCATTGTCTTTGCGATTTGAAACGTCTCGATCAGGGATTTAAGGTCATGCCCGTCAATCGGACCGATATATTCGATCCCCATCTCTTCGAACATAATCCCCGGCGTGATCAATTTAAACGACTCTTCAAACCGCTTGGCCAAATAATGGGCCCCGTCTCCGAAGTTATCGACAAATTGTTCCGTCTTCTTTTTGAATCGTTGATAAAAAGGGCTTGCCATCGCCGAACTCAGCATTCGGCTGATCGCTCCGATCGGTTTAGCGATACTCATCTCATTGTCGTTGAGGATAATCACCATCGGATATTTTCGATCTCCCAATTCATTGAGCGCTTCATACGCCATTCCCGCCGACATTGCCCCATCGCCGATCACAACGACCGGAATACGGCTCGACTGCTCTTTTTTCAGAGCAATGGCTTTTGCGGCTCCTACTCCCAAAGAAATCGACGTAGAACTGTGTCCCGCGACGAAATAATCCATCGGTGATTCAGACGGTTTCGTGTACCCGCTCAATCCTCCGAATTGACGCAGTGTCGAGAACTCTTCCCAACGCTCCGTCAATAGCTTATGAGCATACGATTGATGGGAGACGTCAAAAATAAACGGATCTTTTGCCGGATCGAAAACTTTATGCATTGCGACGATAATCTCCGTCGCCCCCAAGGTCGAACTTAGATGCCCCCCGTTTGTACTGACTACCTCTAAAATCCGGTCACGTATTTTTTGACACAAAGATTCGAGTTCCGAAAATGAAAAATTTTTAATATCCATACTGCTCTATTATCCTAACATATATCTGCCGCTTAATTCGTGTTTATTATAAGGACGCTTAATCGCCAAACGGCTTTAAGATTCGAGTAAAAGCGATCGTTTAAGTCTCTCGTAACGCTTTTTTATCTCGGAATCGATGTTTCCGACGTCGCTGATCGCCACGACTCCACCGGGGCTGATCGCTTTGTCGGAGAGAACTTCGACATGTGCCAATGAACCGACTTTTTCAGAGATAAATCCATGATCTGCCGGATTGACGCGAAGCGTGATTTTCGATGCGTCTTTCAGCTCTTCGATCAAATCGGATGAGAGCTTAGCCGCTATTTTCGAACTGTTTTCCTGTGTCTCAATTCCGATAACCTCTTTGGCGATATCCAACGCCGTGAAGGTCAGCTCTTTTTGAATTGATCCGAGCGCGCCGACGAACTCCGCCGCCGCATTTTCGAGTGTTTTCACAGACTGAGACAACTGCTCGTGCGATTGGGCGCTTTGACCGGCATTAGCCGCTTTTTCTTCTGCTTTACCGGCTTCCAGCCCCTCAGCAAACGCTGCTTTTTTTGCCTCATCGAGTGCTTGGGCATGCTCCTCTTGCATCGATTCGATCCGCATTTGCATTTTGATGACGTTCGAACTCATCTCATCCGCTTTTTTGAGCAGCGATTCGATGAATTCGTCTTTCGAAGAAGTACGATTCTCTTTACGACGTTCTACCGGAGGCGGAGAATCTTCTTCCGCCATACTTTGATTCAACTCTTGCGTCGCTTCGGCGATACTTGCACCTGAGAGGGATGAGAGGATTTTAAACTGGTATTTGCTGATAGTATGGGCACCGGAACGATCCTGTTGAATCACCACATCCATCTAGTTTACTCCACCATCTCTTCAGATTCGCCCAACTGCAAGACACCCTGTTCCGCCAAGGCTTGAACGGCATCGACGATTTTACGCTGCGCCCCTTCGACCTCTTTGACTTTAACCGCACCGAGAAACTGCATCTCTTCGATAAAGGCATCTTTGGCACGTTGGGACATATTAGCGTAAAATTTCTCTTTGAGTTCATCCGCCGAGCTTTTAAGAGCCAACATAAGATCGTTTTTATCGACCGACTTGAGAATTTCGCGAACACTGTTACCGTCGAGATCGACGATATCTTCGAAGGTGAACATCATCTCTTTAATTGACGCCGCAAGTTCCTGATCAAGCTGCTCGATCTGCGACAACGTCGATTTGGACGCTTTCGCCCCCAAACGGTTGAATACGTCCGCCACGGCGCGCGGTCCGCCCACTTCGACTTTGTAGGTTGCCAATGCCTCGAGTTTCGACTCTAATACGGCACTGACACGCTTGATAATCGACGGAGAGATATCTCCGAGTTTTGCCATACGCATTGCCACTTCGGCACGTAGATCGTCCGGGAAAATATAAAGCGTTTCCGCTGCAGCCGAAGGGTCCATGTGTGCCAGAATCAAAGCAATGGTTTGCGGATGCTCCGTCATAATAAAGTCGGCAAGCTGCTGCGGTTTGATTTTCGCCAAGTATGCAAAATTCTGCGTATTCTGCATGGTTTTGGAGAGACGTTCCAACACCTTCTTCGCTTCGTCCGGACCTAAAGCTTTATACAAAATCTCGCGTGCGTACTCCATACCGCCGGTATTAAGGTACTGGTTCGACTGAACGATTGCGTAAAATTCTTCAAGAACCGCCGCCCCGAGATTTTTCTCAATCGAACGGTTATTGGCGATATATTTCGAAATTTCGGTAATCGACTCGACGTTCATCCGCGAAAAAATAGTTGCGGTGACGTCTTCTCCGAGTTGGACAAGCAAAATAGCCACTTTTTGCGTCATGCTCATCTCTTCAAACGCTACTTGTTGTGAGGGTGTTAAGTTCATACTCTCCTCCTATCGTTTGTTTGTGCCCTCTGCGGGCATCGATTCTTCATCGATCAAAGCCTGAATCAACGAAGCGATCTCTTCAGGGTGTTCTTCCGCCGTTTCACGCACTTTTTGGAGCAATACATCGTATTTAAGCTCATCTTCGTTGAAACTATCCCCAAGTCCGAGCTGACTTTCGACTTTTTTACGCATTTGTTGTACTTTTTCAACCAAATCTTCGTCCTCGTCATCGGCGATCTCAAGATTCGGTTTCTCAAATTCCTCTTCTTCACGGCTGAATTCCAGCATACGCTCCGCAAAAGGGATAATGATTTTCTTATACGCGATAAAGAGTATAATCGCAACCAAAAGATACTTGAATACCGGAGCAAACGGTGCCAGATAGGTTGAAACGAAGGCAGACGTCTTCGACGCGGCGTTTTGGGGTTCTTTCCCTTCTTTGGAGGTTTGAAACTCGAAATTGCGGACACTTACCTGATCGCCGCGCTGTTCATCCACGCCGATAGCCTGCTTGACCAAAGCATCGATCGCCTGTAATTGCGTTTCGTCCAGGGCCACATATTCGACTTCACCCGTCGGTTCTCCGTCAGGCCCTTTTTTCGGCTCGTACTTTCCGTCTACGACAACCGCGGCACTGATCCGTTTCAAACGGGCAAACTCAAGTTTTGTCGTCGAAACGGTTTTCGACACTTCATAGTTGGTCGTGCCCGTCGTTTTCTCATATTTCTCGCCGCTGCCGTTTGTCCCCAGTCCTTCTACCGGTCCGATATTGCTCACCGCACCCGGGACACCTCCGGTATTTTGCGCCGGAGTTGAGCCTTCACGCTTCTCTTCAAGCGTCTGCTCGCTGCGAACGACGTTTTCGGGATCGTATTTTTCCGATGTCGAACTTTGCTCCGAAAAATCGTAGTCTATCGTTACTTTTGCCACGACACGGTCTTTGCCTCCGATAAACGGAGCCAATACGTTGATAATTTTTTCTTCTTGTTTTTTCTCTTCTTTGGTTTTGTACTGCTGCTGCATCGTAGAGAGTTCGCTCATAGCGGAAGCGGCATCGTCGTCCCCGAGAGTTTCTCCCTCAGAGTCGATCAGTGTCACATTCTCTACCGTCAATTTCGGGACGGCTGATGCAACCAGCTTTTTAATTCCGCGTATCTGCTTAGGGGTAAGCTTACGGTCGGGAAAAAGTTGAACCATTACCGAAGCAGACGGCGGTACCGCTTCAGAGACGAACAGCGTCTCTTTCGGCAAAGCAAGACTGACGCTTGATTTTTCGACCGGTCCCAGAGAGTCGATCGATCGGGCCAACTCCCCTTCCAACGCACGACGGAATTTTACCTCTTGGTCAAAATTGGTTGCACCGAACTCTTGTTTGTCAAAAAGCTCGAAACCGACATGCCCTTCTTTCGGAATTCCCAGCGACGCAATCGTAATCCGCTCTTTATACACGACCTCTTTGGGTACTTCGATGACGTTATCGCGGGGAATCCGATACGGGATTTTATCTTTTTCGAGCTGTTCGACGACCTGCGCCGCATCCTGTGCGCTTAATTGATCGAATAGAACCTGATATCCGTCGTTCGAATCTTTGGAACCTTCGGAAGTATAGACAACCAAAAACACTAAAAAAGCGACTATTCCGGCAACAGCGGCACCGATAATAATTCTTTGTGTCTGCGTCAGTTTTCCGAAAAAGACAACGAGTTGCGAAAAAAGGGCCTTAAAATCCATTGTTACCTAATTTTTATAATAAAGGGTCGGTGAGTTCAAAAAATCGGTCGTTTTGAACCGAAGTACCGATTGTTACGCGAATTGCGTTCAATCCATAGCTGCTTAAATCACGTACAATCATACCCTTTTTTAAGAGTTCTTGCGCTATTTTCGATGAATTTTTTTCTTCAGGAAGCGATAAAGTGACGAAATTGGTATAACTGTCAATCACATCGATCCCCTTTTCATGTGCAAATGTCTCATACCGTTTCATCTGTGCGAAATTGTCCGCAATGCATCCCTCTACGAATGCCTCATCTTCCAATGCGACCGACGCCGCTTCTAAAGACAATGTCGTAATGTTAAACGGCGGACGCACTTTATACAGAGCCGTGATTATATTTTTACAGGCGATCCCGTATCCTACGCGCATCCCGCCCAAACCGTATGCTTTGGAAAAAGTCCCCAGAAAAAGAACATTATCAAACTTTTCGATCAACTCTTTCGGTTCGACCGCATATGCCGGATTTTTAAATCGGGCATATTCCATGTAAGCACCGTCGACAATCACCAAGGTGTCGCTATCCACTTTTTCGATGAACGAAATCATCTCTTCCGCTTTCAGACCGTCACCCGTAGGGTTATTCGGAGTACAAAGGAAAATAATGGAAGGTTTGTGCTCTTGATAAAGAGCATAAAACTCTTCCATCTTATGTTCGCGTGATGCGGTCCGGATAATCTGTGCCCCTACTTGTTTGGCATAAATCTCATACATAGCAAAAGTCACACTGTTCATCAGTACTTTGCCTCCGCCGTGCGCCTTGGCGTGAATAGCAAATTCGATCACCTGATCACTGCCTGCTCCGATAACCAACTCGGTACTTTCAATACCGTATTTAGCGGATAAGGCCGTTTTGAGTTTTACCATCGAATCATCAGGATACAGCGCCATATTATCGATGATAGCACGAACGGCCTCTTTAACTTTCGGTGAACATCCGAAAGGGTTTTCGTTACTCGCCAATTTAACGATCTGATCCGGACTGATTCCGTATTCCCGAACGACAAGTTCGATCGGCTTGCCCGCTTCGTATGTTGTGATGTTCTCTAATGCCTGATTGAATTTCATAACTCCCCTTTAACGTAACTGCCTAACCATGTCACTTCATCTGCATGCTGCTGAATCAATGCCTGAATTTCCGGTTCGTCGATATGACCGAAAAAGTCGATGAAGAACCAATATCCGAATCCGTCGTTATCCCGTGACGGGCGACTTTCGATTTTGCTCAAATTGATATTCGCGTTATTAAAATCTTCCAAAAAGTGGACTAATGCCCCCGCTTTTTGAGCATCTTTCAAACGTACCAAAATAGAAGTTTTGTCTTCGCCGCTGATCCCGTTTTTGAAATCGCTCAAAATAAAAAAGCGCGTTGCATTGTTATGGGCATCTTCGATATTTTCAAACAAGGTCGGTACACCGTACAGTTTTGCCGCGATATGGGAGCAGATTGCTGCCGCTTCGGGATCTTTCGAAGCCAAAATAGCCGCTTTTGCCGTCGATTCAACCGGTATGTGTTCGACCGCATTCAAGCCGTGCTCCGATAAAAACTCACGGCACTGCCCGAATCCTTTGTCTTTGGAATAGATTCGCTTGATCTGATGGATTTTTTCCGACTGGGTCGCAAATGCCATATGTATCGGCATATACAATTCCGCGACGATTTTAACACTGCTTTTTCCCAATAGATCAAGCGTTTCACCGACAACCCCGTCACGTGAATTTTCGATCGGTACGACACCGAATTTCGCACGGGATGCTTCGAGCGTTTTAAAAACCGCTTCGATTGAACCCAAAGAGAGATAATCGCTCATCGCCCCGAAACGTGATTCCGCAGCCTGATGGGTAAAGCTCCCCTCCGGCCCGAGATAGGCAATCCGCTCCGGTAGTTCCAGATTGCGCGATACGGCAAAAATTTCCAGAAAAACTGCCTCGATGGCCTGCGCATTTAACAAACCGCCTGATTCTTTACTCAACAGTGTCAAACGATCAATAATCGCTTTTTCCCGTTCAGGACGATAAATGGCCGTGTTGCTCTGATGCTTGATCTCTCCGACACGCCGAACAACTTCCATCCGCCGATTCAACAGCTCTACGACAGCATTATCAATCTCATCAATCCGTTCTCTGCACTCTTCCAGTGTATTCATAAACTCTCCAGTATCTCCTGCATATCGGCATAAATCGCTGTCGGACGATCTTTTTCTCTCAAAGCGGGAATAATCTCATCCGCATGACGGTATTTTCCGCTTAAAACGAAAACCCCCTTCATCCCTAACGACTGAGCTCCGATCAAATCCCCTTTGACGTCATCGCTGATGATCGTGATATCGGCGAAATCGATCCCTTCTTTTTGAAGATTTAACCGTCTTAATGCTTCGGTAAAGAAAGGGACACTCGGTTTACCGACAACCGTATAGGGAGTAGATGTCGCGAATTCGAGCATTTTTAAAATTGCCCCTACTCCGGGATATCGTTTATGATTCTTCACGTATAGCGTCGTCTCATGCATTCCGATCAGCTTTGCTCCGCCGAGAAGAAACTCGATGATCTGAGAATACTCATCATGATCGAAATTTTCTTTAATAGCGATCAATACCGTATCGGGAGAAGCGTAATCCAGGGTATAACCCATTTTCCGAACAACATTCAAGAAAGCCTCCGAACCGTACGCCGCAATCTTTTCGCTTTTAGCGATATGGGCTTCTAGCAGCATCAAAGGATCAAGATAATGGCTTTGCGGGATATGCAAACCGATCGAATTTAAATACCCCAAGAACTCTTCGCTCGGATTTTTCGTACTGTTAGTAATGACCATATAAGGGATACGATATGTATTAAGATGATTGATAAATGCTATCGCACCGCGTGTAGGGAGCTTGGTATTGTCTTCAATCAATGTCCCCTGCACGTCAATAAAAAACATTTTTATTCCTCTAAATAGTCGCGTTCACACGCGATCACGTCCTCAAAAGTCTCACGACGACGGATCAGACGCTCTTTTCCCGCTTCTACCGCTACCTCGGCAGAACGTCCGCGCGTGTTGTAGTTACTTCCCATTCCAAAACCGTAAGCCCCGGCACTGTGTACGACCAGTAAATCGTTATGATCCAACATAGGCAGAGGATAATTTTTAGCCAGGAAATCGCCGCTTTCACATACCGGACCGACAACATCGGCGATGCTCTCTTCACCCGATTTTTCCATTGCCTCGATACGGTGATACGCTTTGTACAGACTCGGACGGATTAAATCGTTCATTGCCCCGTCGACAACGACAAAGCGCTTGGCACCGTTATTTTTTTCGTACAAAACTTTCGTCAAAAAGTAACCCGCATTTGCCGTAAGGAAACGCCCCGGTTCACAAATAACCGTCACATCCATCCCTTTGAGCGCACCTAATACCGCCTGTGCGTAATCATACGGTTGAATCGTCGTCTCGTCGGCATAGCGTACACCCAAGCCGCCGCCGATATCGAAGAACTTGAGTTCGATATCGATCGCCTGCAAGGATCGCATTAAATCTGCTACGATCACCGCCGCTTCGTAGATCGGTTCCAATTCGGTCAACTGGCTTCCGATATGAAAATGGATACCGACCGGATCAAGATGCTCGGAATTTTTAGCCTGAATATACATTCGCTTGGCGGCAACGATCTCCACCCCGAACTTGTTGTCATGCAAACCGGTAGAGATGTACGGATGGGTTTTCGGATCGATATTCGGATTGACGCGAATGCTGATACGGGCTTTGCAGCCCAATTCTTTCGCGATCATCTCCACACGTCCGAGTTCGGCTTCACTCTCGACATTGATATAGAGAATGTCTTTTTCGATCGCTTCGCGGATTTCCTCATCGCGTTTGCCGACGCCGCTGAAAATAATCCGGTATTTCGGAACCCCCGCCATCAAGGCACGACGCACTTCCCCGATCGATACGCAATCTGCGCCCGATCCCAATGTGGCAAAATGTTTGACGACACTCAAATTCGAGTTGGCTTTGACCGCATACGCTAAAATCGATTTTCGTCCTCGAAAAGCCTCTTTTAACGATTCAAACTGCATTGTCATTGCGTCGAAATCATACACATACAAAGGGGTACCGTATGTTTGTGCCAGTGCTTTAAAATCAATCACCCTTAATCCTCATCGATTAGTTTTAACGCGATTTTACCCTAAATCTCCTTAGGGGATTTCCAACTCTCATCAACATAATTATTCCTAATATCAAAATCGGAACTGCAATACCTATTTCGGGTGTGAGTGTCTTATTATTTGCCAATTCTCCTAACATAAAAAGAACCCCCCATGTCAACAATGTGATCAGAATAGCTCCGAAACTGAACAACGAAAGGTTCAAAAAACGGGAACTGACCGGGGCATATGAAAAAAAGATAATCATTAAAAGAGGGGCGAACCACGGGGTAAGAAAAATCCGGTACATCGCACTGGTGATTTTTGCCACGTCGACATTTTGATTTTCGAGCAAGTTCAGCGCATCCAAGCCGTCTTTAATCGTGAAATTAACCTTCCCTTCATACACTTGATCCAATATCTTCGGTTTGAAATCCTTAAGCAGCTTTAGATCGGTACGATCTTCGCTTACGATACCGGATGCGTTGAGATCCAGTGTTTCGGGAGGACGTATTAAATGCGCCTTTTTAATATTCCAGTATCCTCCGGCATATACTGCTTCCGTCGCACTTAATGCCTCTTTCAAATTTCCTTTATCAAACGTAAAAATCCGTATATCTTCCGCACGTTTGCTCAGCGGATAAAGATTTCCGAAATAGATGTAGTTTCCTTCATGGGAGATCGGAAGAGCACACGTCTGAACTCCAGTCACATTCCTTTATC
>NZ_CALDDG010000022.1 GCF_937936435.1 uncultured Sulfuricurvum sp.
GGCCAATTTCAACATCGGCGTTGATCGGGCAAACGGATAAGTTTTTTTGTTTGAAAATTGAAAAGCAGTCAGGTTTCATTTTTGTTATATGAAGTTTGGCTGCTTTCACAGTTAAAGGGAGGAAAAATGGAATTTGACTTCATACGTTTATTTATTAATGAATTCAAGAAAGTAACGGTTTTAAAACAAATTCCTCTTTACAATATATAATAGATACTGTATATTCATTGTATATACAGTATTTTATAATTGAAGGGAGAAGAAAATTAATGGATGGATTTGTTGCAAAATGGGGCCATAGTTTAGCATTGCGTATTCCCCAGGTTTTTGCAAAGCAGCTCGACATTAATGAAAACAGTCCTGTGAACATGGAAGTAGTCGATGGAAAGTTGATTATCACCCGTGGGATTTCACTGGATGAGATGCTTCCGGCAATGGGGCAGGGAGCACTGGGGATCGAGACGACGCAAGAAGAGTGGGTTTTGGAAATCGCCCGTTATTTGGAAGATGCCGACAGCCGTATCGAAACGACGATTGAAAGAGGATTTGTCGATACGTTGCAAGGGGGATGTCAAGTCCCGATCGGTGTCAGTGCACGGGTGCAGGAAAACGGCGAAGTCATTGTCCGATCGATTCTGGGGATGCCGGATGCTTCGGAAGAGATGGGGGATATGATCGTCGTTTCGAAAGAACAAATTTCCGGTGTCGGCGAGACGATGGCGAAAACCCTGATCGCGAAAGGTGCTATGGAACTTTTACAGCGTGCCGAAACCATGGCAAACGAGGCATAATCCGTGACACTTGATAAAACAATCGATTTATTGAATGAAAAAGGGGAGTTGCGTATCATCGAAACTCCTTTGGATATTTATTTGGAAATTCCCCATCTGGCGTATGCCGAGGTCAAAAAGCCTAACGGCGGAAAAGCGCTCCTGTTTACTCACCCTGTAGATCATAAAAGCGGTAAAAAATTCGATATGCCCGTCGTCATGAATCTGTTCGGCTCGTTTCGCCGCACAGAACTTTTGTTCGGACGCGAGGTCGAAGGGGTAGCGGAAGAGATCGAAAAACTGCTCCATATGAAGCCGCCTCAAGGGTTTAAAGAAAAAATCGGAATGCTCGGCGATCTCTTCGCCATGAAGGATATTTTTCCTAAAAAGCTGAAAACGAAAGGGAGCTGTCAGGATACGGTTATTCAAGGAGAAAGTGTTAATTTATACGATCTTCCTATTTTAACGACTTGGGAAGAAGACGGCGGACCGTTTATAACGATGGGGCAGGTTTATACCCAAAGCCTGGACGGAAATCTTGTGAATCTCGGAATGTATCGTTTGCAGGTATATGATAAAAACCATTTAGGGATGCATTGGCAGATTCATAAAGATTCGTCTCATTTTTTCGATCAATACCAACGTGCCGGCAAAAAAATGCCGGTCTCGATCGCGATCGGCGGCGATCCGCTCTATACATGGTGTGCGACGGCTCCTCTGCCGTACGGCGTTAACGAACTGTTACTGTACGGTTTGATAAAAAAAGAGTCTCCGAAGCTTGTCCAATCGATCACGACCCCTTTGTTTATTCCCGAAGATGTCGATTACGTTATCGAAGGATGGGTCGACCCTGAAAAAATGGTACTGGAAGGTCCGTTCGGGGATCATACCGGGTATTACACACTTAAAGAATACTATCCGGCATTGGAAGTCAGTGCGATTACCCATCGCAAAAATCCCTATTATTTAGCTACGGTCGTCGGAAAACCGCCGTTGGAAGATAAATACATGGGGTGGGCAACCGAACGGATTTTTCTGCCGCTTCTTAAAACCAATGCAAGCGATTTGATCGATTATCATATGCCGGAGAACGGCGTGTTTCATAACTTGATTATGGCGAAAATGAAACCGCTGTATAAAGGGCACGCGAAACAGTTTATGCATATCTTCTGGGGTTCCGGGCAAATGAGCTTCGTCAAACATGCTTTGTTCTTCGGAGAAGATGCTCCGAAACTGACCAATTATGAAGCCTTGATCACTTATGCACTAAACCGTTTTATCCCTAAATGTCTTTTTATTTCCGAAGGGATTACCGATGCGTTAGACCACTCGAGTCCTGAATCATTGATCGGAGGGAAATTGGGGATTGACTTTACCGCTTCGTATTCTCCGAGCGCGCCTGTATCGATCGAGAGTTCGGAATTGTTGGAAAAAATGAGGGCTTTAATTCCGGAAGTACAGGGATTGACCCAATACATGCGACATACCGCTAATCCGATTACGGTGGTCAGCGTAAACAAAATCCGTCCTTTAAAAGAGTGTATGTCCGTATTGGAAGAGCTCAAATCACTTGTGCGGATCGTCGTATTCGTCGACGAAAAGAAAAATGACATTCACAATCCGTATATGTTGATATGGCGAGTCGTGAATAATATCGATGCGCAACGCGATTTGTACCGCTCGGAGACGATTGTCGCAATAGACGGTACTCTTAAAACGGTTTTGGACGGATTTACGCGCGAATGGCCGGGAGATGTCGAATGTACCCCTTCCGTCGTAGAACGTTTAAAGCAACTTTCATTATGGGATTTGGATATTAAATTAGAAAATAAATATCAACTTTGACGCTTTATTTCCCTTTTTTTAGGGCTATAAGCTTAAGCAATTTATTAGAATTAGTAATGTAAGATTTATTAATTAAGATACTATAGAATAGGGAAGAATAATTCCAATGCGCAAGTTAAATGCTACAGTAGCAATAACCCTTTTAGCCGCTTCGACGATTTTGAATGCCGCTACTTATAAAGGCCAAAAGGTGTACATCGAATCGTGCAAAGGATGTCACGGCGGCGGACAAGAGATGGCAGCTTCCAAAAAACAGCGTATCTGGGAAAAACTGATGGCGAATAAAGGTGAAAAATTGGCCGAGATACATACTTCGTCCAAAAAAGCCGAAGCTTCATGGGCTTATTTTACCGATCGTAAATTTGCTAAAGATGCACGGCATCTGGAAGATTTCTTGGTCGAATATGCAGGAGACAGCGGAAACGTTCCAGCCTGTAACTGATTTTATCTTCTCTGTTACCTTTTCGGGTAATGGCTTCTTCTAAACAAACTTTGCTAAAATACCCTACTTTTTTTAATCGGAGATATCATGGAAAAGATGTGGTCCGGACGGTTCGCACAGGATACGTCAACCCTTTTGGAACAATTCAATGCCTCTATACAGTTTGACCAAAAGTTGTACAGAGAAGATATTGAAGGCTCTATTGCCCATGCACAGATGTTGGCGCACCAAGGTATTTTGACACATGAAGAGCTCTCCTCTATCGAAGCGGGGATGAAACAGGTTTTGGAAGAAATCGAATCCGGAGTCTTCGAATGGAAAATCGGCGATGAAGATCTCCATATGGCGATTGAAAAACGGCTGACCGCCATTATCGGCGATGCAGGTAAAAAACTGCATACGGCGCGCAGCCGTAACGATCAGGTAGCACTCGATTTTCGCCGCTATGTTTTGCGAAAGGATCGTGAAATCGTAGAGCGGATTAAATTGTTGATGGGGGTAATCGTCGATATCGCACGCGATCATACGACGACGCTTCTGCCGGGGATGACTCACCTGCAGCATGCACAGCCGATCAATTTCGCATTTCATCTCTTAGCCTACGCATCGATGTTTAAACGTGATTGCGAACGTTTTGAGAGCAGTGCGGCACGTAATAATATCTCACCGATAGGGTGTGCGGCACTCGCCGGAACCCCGCATAATATCGATCGTGAGATGACGGCAAAAACGCTCGGATTTGATTCTGTAAGTATTAACTGTCTCGATACGGTAAGTGACCGTGATTTCGCTTTAGAGATTTTGTTCAATATTTCGACGTTGATGATGCATATTTCCCGCCTTGCGGAAGAGATTATTCTCTGGTCGAGTTATGAGTTCCGATTCGTCGAACTTTCCGATGCCTATTCGACGGGAAGTTCGATTATGCCGCAAAAGAAAAATCCGGACGTTCCGGAACTGCTCAGAGGCAAGACGGGACGCGTATTTGGAAATCTTATGGGTCTTTTAACCGTTATGAAAGGGTTGCCACTTGCATATAATAAAGACACCCAGGAAGATAAAGAGGGGGTGTTCGACAGTGTCGAAACGGCTGAAATCTCTTTGGAAATCCTGCGTGAAGCTCTCAAAACGATGACGGTCAAACCGCAGAATATGGCACGTGCATGTAAACTCGGACATCTTAGCGCGACCGATTTGGCGGATTATCTTGTAGAACACTGTGACGTTCCGTTTCGGGAAGCACACCATATTACCGGGCGTGCGGTTGCTCGTGCCGAAGTTCTTGGAATAGATTTAAGCGATATCGAATACAGTGAGCTTTATGCAATCGACAACCGGATTAAAGAAGACGTTATCGCGTATTTGGCGATAGAACATTCGATGAATGCCCGTACGTCGCAAGGGGGGACAGCCGAAGTACGTACGCTGGAACAGATTATTTATTTCGACCATTACCTCAAAGATATAAAATAAAGGAGACTCCGTGAAAATTACCGTTTCTCATCAGGATGCAATGCGTTTTGAAGCCAAAACCGAAAAAAGCAGCTTTATCATCGATTGTCCCCAAATTTCTCCGATAGAGTATTTCCTAAGCGGCATTATCGGATGCAGCGCAACCGATATCGTCATGCTCCCACAAAAACAGGGATACGAGGTCAAAAACCTTGAAGTTGACGGCGAAGTTGTCCGCAATGAGAGTGCACCGCGCAAGTTTAATACGCTTCATTTGGAATACCGTTTTGATTCGAATGCGGACGATACCCTTGCCGCACGCTGGGTAATGGCGAGTCTGGAAACGTATTGTTCGACCATTAACACGATCCGTGATTCGACAGCGATTACCTACACAATCAAGCATAACGGCAAAACTATCCGCGAAAATGAGACAATGATCAGCGGCGGCGGAAGCAGTGTCGATTTTGGCTCATTGCAAGGGTGCAACGCGTAACTTTTTTCTTTCACTCCCTTTGAAGGAGTGATTTCTTCATCGATAATTATTTTTTTCCCTTATCCAAATTCCCAC
>NZ_CALDDG010000023.1 GCF_937936435.1 uncultured Sulfuricurvum sp.
AATCTCCCCTTGGCAAAAGCGATCCGAAAACGTTATCCGGACAAAAAGATCATCTATTACATTTTACCTCAGGCGTGGGCTTGGAAAAAAGGTCGTATTCCCGTCCTCGAAAAAACGATCAGCCGACTGTGTTCCATTCTCCCCTTCGAGCCTTCCTACTATTCTCCGAATGCTCCGATCGAATATGTTGGACATCCGTTGCTCGATGAGATCACTGTGACCAAAAAAGATCTGAATCCTACCGGGATCGTCACCTTTATGCCCGGCAGCCGACCCGGAGAGATCAAAAGGCTTATGGACGTTTTCAGAGAACTGCGTGCCAAAATCTCCGAACGGGCGATGCTGGTTATCCCCTCACATTTCAGCACCCAAAAAATAGCTGAACTCTACGGCGACATCAGTATGTTCGAGATTACACACGAAGCGCACAAGACATTGGCACAATCGGATTTTGCATTTATTTGCAGCGGTACGGCCACGTTGGAAGCTTCTTTGATCGGAACCCCGTTTATTTTGGTCTATATCGCCAAATCGCTTGACTACATGATCGGAAAAGCATTGGTAAAACTCGAATATGCCGGACTGGGCAACATCTTATTTGATCATCACTATCACCGTCCTCTCCATCCCGAATTCATCCAAAACGGCGTTAATGCACAAAACCTGTATAATGCGTATTTGGAAATGGATAAAACCGCTTTTTTTAACGATGCCGCAAAACTGCGTGATCTTTTGGAACACGGCAGTGCGGCACGTGTCAGCACAATCATTAAGGAAATACATGCTTAGAATGTTTTCGTGGATACGCTCATCCATGCGCCGCTTTACCGAAGAGAAAATCATCCCCTACACTTTTACTCTCAATGACGGGCCGATGCTGTTTAGAGACATGCTCAAAACCAACAAAATGTATCAGGACGGTTTAAAACTGGAAGGAAATATTCCGGGATTTCGGATGAGTATCGGACGCAGCTATCTCGTCTTTATCGGATTGTGGCACATCATTATCCTCCCTGTTTCGATTGCCTTTCATCCTTTGTTGGCTAAAATAGACTGCCATTTGCTGATCCTCATGGCCATCTTATTTACGGGGATGTTCTTCGCAACCTATGCAATGTTTAAAGAGTACCTCATCGATAAAGTAGCGCTTCGTATCATTCAAAATGCATGGGAAAACCATTTTCCCCATTTCGATTACACGCTACATGCCAAAGAGGTCGCTAAAATTTACTCGGAAGCATTGGAAAAAGAGGTACCGCATAAAAATATGCAGCTTTATATCTTAGATCGCTTGGTCGAAGCCAAAAAATAGCAGCCTATTTTTTGTATTTTCCCAAGATTCCGAGAAAAGAGGGGATATTCGCCTGACCGTCATAGCGTCCGATTTTTTTCCCTTTGGCATCCAGAAAATGAAATGTCGGAGTTCCGATATATCCCAGCCCTTCCGGAATGAAATCGTTATGAATATCGATATGGACGGGAACGAAACTTTTTTCCACCTCATTACTCACCGCTTTCTCTTCAAAAACTACATCGTTCATATACTCGCAGGCCGGGCAATCCTCTTTGGAGAGCATTACCATTACCCGTTTTTTCTCTTTTTGCGCCTGTGCCAAAGCGGCGTCGTACGACGATGCCCATTTGAGTTCGGCAAATGCGCAGCTGGCTAATATCGATACTATTAAAAAGATTTTGCCCATTAGAGTTCTCCCAAATGATTTAAAAATTCTTTCGGCTCTTTAAATCCGACAATATCGGCGTTTTTCAGACGAACACCGTTTTCATCGAAAAACAAGATCGCCGGAGGTCCGAAAAGACCGAATTTCGACGTAATCTCTTTCGATGCGTCGTCATTTGCCGTCAAGTCGACTTGAACCAACGTATAGGCGTCCATTGCCGTTTTGACGTTTTCGTCGCTAAAGGTTTTGGACTCATACTCTTTGCACGCCGTACACCAGTCCGCATAAAAATCGACCATCACCTTTTTCCCTTTGTTTTGAGCCAATATCGTATCCAACTCTTGAAGCGACGTGATTTTCTTAAACTCTTTATGAGCACTCATCTCGGCTTGAGCTACCGCCTTGGACGGGAGAAACGGATCAAGAGGATGCAACGGATCTTTTGCCCCGCTCATTCCCCCTAACAACAGTGACATTCCATACAAAAGAATGATAATCCCCAAGGCTTTTTTATTCGCCCGATGACATCGGATACAGCGTCCCCGGATCGGTTCTAACGCTCCGATATTGATCGCAACGAAAATCGCCAAAGAGCCCCACAGCATCATCGAAATATTTTCATCCAGAATACGGCTGATCATCCAAATCGAAATACCGATCAACATAACCCCGAAAATCGATTTGATCGTATCCATCCAGACACCCGGTTTCGGCATGAATTTACCGGCACTCGTTCCGATCGCGATCAAAGGAACCCCCATACCGATACTCAAAGAAAACAGTGCGATACCGCCTAACACCGCATCTCCCGTCTGACCGATATAGATTAATGCTCCCGCTAACGGTGCGGCGACGCACGGCCCGACGATCAGAGCCGAAAGGAATCCCATGATAGCGATACCTACAACCCCGCTTTGCGAACCGCTGATCTTGGTAATTTTAGATTGGATGAAATTTGGAATCTGGAGTTCAAACAAATCGAACATCGACATCGCCAAGATGACGAATATCAGTGAAAACAACGTAATAATCCACGGTGTCTGAAACGCCGCCTGAAGATTGGCTCCGAACAATCCCGCCAAAATACCGGCTATCGTATACGCGACC
The DNA here is from genome assembly GCF_937936435.1 of uncultured Sulfuricurvum sp. Classification (GTDB taxonomy): domain Bacteria; phylum Campylobacterota; class Campylobacteria; order Campylobacterales; family Sulfurimonadaceae; genus Sulfuricurvum. The sequence goes on from NZ_CALDDG010000023.1 coordinate 2,787, forward strand.
GCCATAGACAGGACATAAACGACCGAGAGCCAAAACGCTTTTTTCGTCCCCAGCCCCGATCCCTGCGCCATAATGACCGACGAGATGATCGGAATCATCGGAAATACGCACGGGGTCAAAGCCAATAAAAGCCCAAATCCGAAAAAGCTTAGAATAATGAACCAAAGGCTTCCCCCTTTGATAACCCCTGCGATCTGATCGGTTTCAGACTCTTTAGGCTCTGCTTTCAGTGTTGCTTGCGGCTCCGTAGCCGATACTGCCGTCTGTGCTGCTTCGGCTTTCGATGAAGAAAGTGCCGTTTCAGAGTTACTGTCCGCAGTTAATGCATCCGTATTAACAGTGACTTCCAATACCTTTTCGATCGGTTCATAACATAATCCTGCCGAGGAACACCCTTGATAGGAAAGTTTTACCTTCACCTTTTTTTCGCCGCTGAGTTCTTTGCTCTTTACCAAAGCGATACGGATAGCCGGTGAAGACTCATACACCGTTTCTCCGTCGAGTTGAATGGGATCAGCCATGGTGACCGATTTAAAATCGATCCCGTCTTCTTTATCGGCGTCTTCCACTTTCAGCTTATCCGCATATATGTGGATTTGATCCCCCATGAGCAGTTCAACGCCGATAGTTTTCGGATCGACCATTTTGGCTGAGGGTTTGAACGCTTCATCGGGCTGTAAAAAACTTACACCCCATACATTGAGCGAGATAAGTAAAAACAATAGCAAACGCATAATGGAACCTTCTGAAAATTTCATCTCCATTTTATCACAACTAACTGTACCGAATCTCATAGAGCAACATTGTTAATATTTTTCAGCTTAGACATAGTCTCAAATGCTACACTACCCATAACTTTAATTGGGAGCCTCGTATGTCCAACCGCCTCGCCCTCGAAGATTCACCCTATCTGCAACAACACAAAGACAACCCGCTAGAGTGGTATCCATGGTGCGATGAAGCATTCGAACGGGCGCGTACGGAACACAAAGCCATTTTTATCTCCATCGGCTACAGCAGCTGCCACTGGTGCCATGTTATGGAACACGAAGTCTTTGAAAATGCCGAAATCGCCGATTTCGTCAATCAACATTTTATCTGTATCAAAGTCGATCGCGAAGAACGTCCCGACATCGATAAACACTATCAAGAGCTCCATACCCTCCTTAATCGCCGTGCGGGAGGGTGGCCGCTATCGATATTCTGCACCCCTGAAAACAAACCGTTTTATGCCGCCACCTATATTCCGCCGTTCAACCGTGAGAGGATGATGGGCTTTAGCGAACTCACCGCCATTATCGCTGAAAAAATAGCAGCAAACGATGAAAAACTGTTCCAAAATGCCGACGAAATCACCACCTATCTCCGTCCTAAAAACGAGCCGGTTCAGGCAACGGCGCTTAATGACAAAATCATCAAACAGTTCACCCTTCAGGCGCAGCATAATTACGACAGCGACAACGGAGGCTTTTCCAAAGCACCGAAATTCCCCCATGTTTCGACACTCGAAGCCCTGATGATTTTGGATAGATTGGACTCATCCGACGATCTGCAAACCATGATCCATCAGAGTCTGAAGAATATGGCACTCGGAGGGATGTATGATCTCATTGACGGAGGATTTTGCCGATACAGCACCGATGAAACGTGGCTTGTACCCCATTTTGAAAAAATGACGTATGATAATGCTCTGTTGTGCGGATTATACGCGAAAGCGGGGATGGTTTATCACAACGACCGATATCTAAGCGTTGCGAGAGAGTGTGCCGATTTCATGATCGGTTTCATGATGGAAGAGAATCTTTTCTACAGTGCCAGCGATGCAGACAGCGAAGGGGGAGAAGGGCATTATTTCATCTATACCTACGATGCAATCGTCCGGGCATTATCAGAGTGCGGTATTTCGGATATTGTAAAAGCCGCTGCGACGGTCGGAGCATCTGCGAAAGGAAATTTCGAAGGCTACTGCATCATCCGCCTTGCAGATAACGAGCGCCCCGAATGGTTTGAAACCTTCAAAGCAACCCTGCAAGCACTCCGCCGATCACGCACCTATCCTTTTATCGACCGTAAAGTCATTACGGCATGGAACGCGATGATGATCAAATCCCTTTTCATTCTTGGACACAGCGATGAACGCTATCGTCTGCAAGCCATTCGAAGTTTGAATCGATTGAAAGAAACGATGGCACAGGGAGGTCTCAAGCACTCTGCCCTGATTCATAAAGAGGCCAAAATCGACGCTTTTTTAGAAGACTACGCCTATTTGTCCGATGCACTGATCGAAGCGTATCAAAGCACACTGGATGAAACCTATCTTATCGAAGCACAGCACTTTGCCAATAAAGCATTGGAACTTTTTTACGAAGAGGGAAAATGGTATTTCAGCCGCGGAGCCTTTGCTACCGTGGCGGAGCTTGATGACGGAACTTATCCGAGCGCGCTCGGAATCATCGTCAGCGTCCTGTTGGGGCTGGGGATTTTGGTCGATCCCAAATATCATCGTTTCGCTTTCAAAACGCTCGAGTACAACTCCATCAAACTGATGAAAACACCGATTTACTACCCTACTCTCACCGTCCAAGCCGTCCGCTTCATCAAAGAACAACGCATCGTCAAAGGAAAATCTTCTTCTTTACAGGCCGTCGTTTCTTTGCCGACCTACCCTTTTGTCCTCTTCAAAAATGACGAAACACTCGAAGAATTCACAATTTGCGGTGAAAATTCCTGCTTTGCCGCGACAAAAGAGGCTGAATCGCTTAATGAATTAATCACTAGAACGTTATAATCAAAAAAAGAGGAGAAGAGATATGGGTGCAACCAGTGCAATGACCAAAACTGAAATCGACCACACGGACAAGATTGAAGAGATCGTCCATGAAGACCGTCGGAAAAGTCCAAAAGAGCGGGAACAAGAGAAACGTAAAGCGAATAAAAAAGAAGAACGTCTTCCTGTCTGGGTCAAAAAATCGGTATTGGAATACGAAGGGGAGCTCAAAGAACTTCAAATCGAACTGCTAAAACTGCAAAACCATGTTAAAGATAAAGGGCTGAAAGTCCTCATGATATTCGAAGGACGCGACGCCGCGGGAAAAGGGGGAACGATCAAACGGATCACCGAGCATCTCAACCCCCGCGGAGCACGCGTCGTAGCTCTGGATAAACCTTCGGACGTCGAAAAAACCCAATGGTATTTTCAACGTTACGTCGAACATCTCCCGAGTGCCGGAGAGATCGTTTTCTTCGATCGGAGCTGGTATAACCGCGCCGGAGTGGAACCGGTCATGGGATTTTGTACCGAAGAGGA
>NZ_CALDDG010000024.1 GCF_937936435.1 uncultured Sulfuricurvum sp.
ATCGGTAATGCAATGCGATCCGATAACGCCTCGACTATTTCGGTGAGGGGTTCTTTCCATTCTCCCGGGATTGTTTGACGGAAAAGGCGTACTATTCCGGGATACCACGGTGAGTCGTTTCGATCTCTCATCCATCGCCAGTCGCACCCATGAGCAGGGAGAAGAACCCAGCACTCTTTTCCCACCGCACCTGAGAGATGGGCTACGGCGGTATCGACGCTGATGATGAGGTCGAGTTGAGAAATGACGGTTGCTGTGTCGGCAAAATCGCGGAGGTTTTTTCCCATATTGATGATACCTAGGGTATCAAGAGTCTCAGTTTCCTGATCGGATAGCTCTTTTTGCAGACTGACGTAGGTAATCCCCCGCAGGTTCCATAACGGCGATAATGAAGAGAGATCGGGAAGAGAGCGGTTGGCGTCATTATCGTGCAAAGATGAGCCTCTCCACACTACTCCTACGCGATAATCGTGCGTATTAAGCCCCAACCTTTTATCCATCCATGTGTAATGAAGATGCAAATAAGGGAGCTGTGCAGGGATCGTATCGAGAGTCGTATGAAGATACATCGGCAGACTGAGAAGATAACTCCAACAATCATATTCGGGAGCCTCTTCTACGGAGGTAATGATATGATCGATCGCCTCCAGTACCGAAAAAAGCCTGTGGAGCGGAGGTTTGCACATCAGAATTATCCGTGCCGGAGAGTGTCGTTTGAGCAGCGGAAGATAGCGTACAAATTGAATTTCATCCCCGTACCCCTGCTCGGGTACGATGAGGATCGATTTGCCCTTTAGAGATTCTCCCTGCCATCGGGGTGCGGATACGTCAGGGGATGCAAAAGTAGGATTGAGGCTGAGATCGTAGCGTGTTTCATATAGCGGCCACCCCTCCTCAAATCGCCCTTCTGATAGAAGCAGGTATCCCAGATTGGCTTGGGCTTCGATTGAACCCGGTTCGTAGCGGAGTGCCTCTCGATAGGAATATTCGGCTTTTTCGTACAGGTTAAACTCTTTGTAGAGTTTTCCCAGATTATGGTGGGCATTTGCATAGGCGGGATTGAGGGTAATCGCTTGTATGTAAGTGGCTTCGGCATCTTTAAAAGCGTCGAGTTCTTTAAAAACATTGGCGATATTGTTGAAAAGTGTCGCATTTTCAGGTGCGATCTCGATGGCTTTGCGGTAGACTGAGAGGGCTTCGTCAAAACGTTTGAGCGTTTTTAAAACTACCCCCAGATCGTTATACGTTTCCGCAGTGGGATTCAGAGCTAAAATGTTGCGTAAAATTGCCTCCGTCCGGGTGTAGTGTTTCAGTATGTAAGCGCTCGATGCGGCTACGCTCAGCATAGGGATACTGAGCGCATTAGGTATCACAGCATCGATGCTCTCTAAAATCTCTTCATGCCGTCCTTCATGATAGAGCCTTAACGTTTGCTCGTAGACGGCAGTTTGCAAAAGATTCGGTAAATTTTCGGAGGTATTGTCCATCATGATACGGTTGCTGTCTCTTTCAGGATAAAGATCATAGGTGATTGTATCTTCTTAGACGTTGTTCTACAAGAGGGATTGTTGCTATAATAGCCCGAATGTTAACATAGGAGAGGGCATGGCCGAATCGATCGAAATCATTTCATGGAATGTCAACGGCATCCGTGCGGTAGCGGAGAAAGGGGCATTTTCATGGATCGAAGAACGAGCTCCGCACATCGTCTGCTTTCAGGAGATCAAAGCCACTGCGGATCAGATACCCGAGAATCTGTTTGCAGAACGTTATCCGATCCGTACGATCAACAGTGCGGCGAAAAAAGGGTATTCGGGAACGATGATTGCAAGCGAACTGGAACCGCATTATTGCGATTGTCGAGCCGATATCGATCTGCTCGACGAGGGGCGTATCGTCGAACACCACTACGGCAATATCGCTTTGTTCAACGTCTATTTTCCCAACGGGCAAAAAGACGAAGAAAGACTGGCCTACAAGCTGGAGTTTTATGAGCGTTTTTTGGCCTATTGCGAGTCGCTGCGCAGTGAGGGAAAATCGATCATTATTTGCGGGGATGTCAATACGGCCCATCGTGAAATCGATCTGAAAAATCCCAAGTCGAACGAAAAGACATCGGGATTCCTGCCGATAGAACGGGAATGGATCGACAAACTTCTCTCTCACGGCTACATCGATACGTTTCGTCATATCCACGGCGATAAAGAGGGGGAATACAGCTGGTGGTCGTACCGTTTCAGCGCCAGAGCCAAAAACGTGGGATGGCGGATTGATTACTTTTTCGTCTCCGAAGATTTGAGAGACGCTCTCGAAGATGCATTTATTCTGCAGGAGATCATGGGATCGGATCATTGTCCCGTCGGAATCCGTATCGCGATTTAAAATTGAAACAAAGGGGTTTTTATGGGGAATGTATCCTACATCGAGACGAACGAAAAGGTCAAAATGCCGAAACTGATCTACGGGACGGCATGGAAAAAGGATCGTACCGCCGATTTGGTGGAGATGGCGATATTGAGCGGGTTTCGAGGCATCGATACCGCCTGTCAGCCGAAACATTATAACGAACCGCAGGTAGGTGAAGCGATCCGCCGTCTCGCAGAGCAGGGGATCGGACGCGAAGAGCTGTTTGTGCAGACCAAATTCACCCCGCTTGCGGGACAAGATCCCCATAAAATCCCCTACGATCCTCAAGCACCGCTTCCGACGCAGGTTGCCCAGTCTTTCGATGCCTCCCTGCGGAATCTCCAAACCGGTTATATCGATTCGCTCGTACTGCATTCACCGCTCTTTCCCTACTCCCATCTCAAGCAGGTATGGGAAGCGATGGAAGCGATCTATCAGCGCGGCGGCGCACGTCAGCTCGGGATCAGCAACTGTTATGATCTCGAACTGCTCAAAAAACTCTATAACGATGCCGCCATCAAGCCCGCCGTCGTCCAAAACCGTTTTTACGACGAGAGCGGATACGATGTCGAACTGCGCCGATGGTGCAAGCAGCAGGGGATCGTTTATCAAAGCTTCTGGAGTCTGACCGCCAACCCCCACATTCTGGCACACCCGACGTTGCAAAAGATCGCACTGCGGTATGAAAAGACGCCGGCACAGATTTTTTACCGTTTCTTGAGTCATAGCGGGATCGTCCCGCTGATCGGCTCCACTTCCAAACATCATATAGAAGAGGATATGGATATTTTCAGTTTTGAACTTGAACCCTCCGAGATCGAAGGAATCAATACACTTTTAGAAGGGTGAAGCTATACTTCCGTTTTTTTAAATAAGGACGGTAAATGCTTAAGCGCGTTGCTTTGGTTTTGGTGCTGCTTCTAGGCAGTGTAAACGGTGCGGAACTCTCTACGATGGATACGATCCGCTCAAAGATTTTGACATCGGCGGTGTCGCTTTATTTCAGTGCACGCGGATACGGTAAAGTGGACAACGTAACAGTCGATACGACGAAAAAGACACTCAGCTTTACCCTGATGCCGGAGGGGGAAAAACAGCCCTTGAGCGTTGCCATCGGCTCGTACATGACGTTGACGATCGACAAAGAGGAGTATCTGATCCTACAAAAGGTACAGACCAACCGGATTTGGCTGAACCGTATTTTTGCCGATCATATGGAAGAGGGGATTAAAGTCCCTCTGGGAATCGTCTCCAAAGGTGCGGGATCGGTGCTGCTGAAGCTCTAATCCCCGAATCCTCCACGATTAGGCCGTAAAGTAGCACAAAAGGGGTATTTATGAAAACAATCATTCTTGTGCTGGCTTTATTCTCACAACTGCTCAGTGCCAAAACCCTCAGTGCTTCGTATGAGGTCTCTTTCGGCGTGTTTCAGACGATGGGAATCGCGGATGCCCGACTGGAGCTGAACGACGATCAAACCTATCGGATACGGATCGATGCAAGGACGACGGGGCTGGCGAAGGTCCTCTCCAACAACCGTACCGAGACGTATGAGAGTCGCGGGATCGTCAGGGATGGCAAACTGATCCCAAACGTCTATACCAAAGTCCGCAAAACGAATTCGTCGGTCACGGTCAAAACCTATACATTCGACCATCCGAATAAAATTGTCTGGAAAGAGAGTCTCAAAGACAGTGAACAGAGCCGAAAAGAAAATGAATTTTACGCCTCCGAAGATATCCTCACCCTTTTTTTTAATATCAAATACTATATGAAAACACCCCAAAACCTGACGCTCTATGCAATCGGAGGGAATGGAAAAGACGGTCGTATCGATATCCTCTATCCGAGAGGAAAAGCGTTGGAAACGGTGAAGAAAACATTGGATTTACAGAGCGGAGACTTTTTGCAGGTGGTTTTGAACGACCGGATATTCAGCAGCGCCAACGGAGAGCTGCAAATCAATCTCGCCTCGGACGGGTTATGCGAAAAAGCGGTGTTGGAAGATGTATTGCTATTCGGAGATATCGTCGGACAGCGGATTCATTCCGACCAGGGATCGAGATGAAAAATCTCACTGAGCAAGACTTCCAAATCGTTGCGGGTTGCTCCCGCAAATGAATTTTCCAGAAATTTATTGATCCCTTTGTTTTCATGATGGATGAGCGGGACGATTTTGATTCCGGTAATTTCAGACATGAAATGGGACGCGTCCCCCTCTTCGTAGGCATGCAGGAGGATGGAACGGGAAAAATTATTCAGAATATGATAATAGATGTGCAAAAATTCCGCTTCGAGTACCTTTAGGCCATAGAGATGGGTCACGAGACGGTTTTCGTGACTCACGATGGGATGGACTTTATCGGGTTTGACGGTAATACCGACCTCTTCTTTGATCTCGCGGACCAAGGCCTCTAGGAGGCTTTCACCCTCATTGACCGTGCCTCCCGGAAATCCCATACGTCCGTCCCATCGGTCGATCATGATCAGTGCGGGACATTTGAGATGCTGCATGTCGTCTTTGAAATAGCGCCATGGCGAGATCGCATCGACGTAGATAGCTAAAAAGACGGCATTTTTTTTATCAGGGTTGCATTGGCCGAACGGCACGCGCTGGGTTCTCATCAATAGTTGTTTCCGATAGTTTAGAATGGCGTTATTATACAGGTAAACGGGTTAAAGCCGCCAACCGTTTTTTACGTACTTTTTACACTTCTGTGCCATGATATCCTCATCTTATTCTTTCAAAGGGGAGTCTCATGCGTTTATTTTTACTGATAGCAATACTCGCGGCAACGTTTGCATTTGCCGATACGAAAAAGTTTATGATCGATTTGAAAACCGGCAATATGGAAACGTTTAACGATCAATTGCTCGTAGGGGTTCCCGGAACGATCGATTATTTTACCGCACAGGGGGACAAAGTCGAAGTCGCCGTCGTCATCCACGGCGAAGCGTATAAGTTTTTCGTCCAAAACCTCGACAATACCCAGTACGGGATGGATAAAAAACTGGTAGACAACCAAGAAGCGATCCATAAGCGGCTCGTAGAGATCGAAAAAAAATACGGCATCCATTTCGATATCTGTATGTCGGGGATGCATAAAAAAGGGATTCTTAGCGAAGACCTTTATCCTTTCGTAACACCGATCAAATCGGCGATGGTCGGATTGGTCAAATGGCAAAATGCCGGATATGCCTACATTCCCGCTCATGATAAATGAAATTTAAGGGTATCGATGGTAGAATTCTCCCCGTGATGCGGGAGTAGCTCAGTTGGCTAGAGCGTCAGCCTTCCAAGCTGAATGTCGCGAG
>NZ_CALDDG010000025.1 GCF_937936435.1 uncultured Sulfuricurvum sp.
CTCGGATTTTGTCGTAGACAGTACCGACGTGCAAACGTTCCATGCAAAAGAACTCTCCGATGCACAGGCGATCCTATCGTCTCTTCAACCGTATTTGTTTGAACTTCAAATGCACCGCTATCTTGAAGAGCTATGGAGAATCCTAAGCATCGGAAACAAAGCGATCGAAGAACATGCTCCGTGGGTAAAAGTCAAAGAAGGACGGATGAACGAAGCGCTTGCAACGGTTGCCTTGGTAGCCAATCTGCTTGCAAAAGCATCGGTCATGCTGCACGCCGTCATGCCAAAAACCACCTCGACGATTGCCGATGCGCTCGGCTTTACGATTACGACCCAAAGCTATGAAAAGCTTATCCTCAACAACGGCTTGCTAGATACGTTCACGATCAAAAAAATTCCTCCTCTCTTCCCTCGTGTGGAGGAACCGTTGATGCCGGAAGCGCCGAAGGCGATGATTGAAGAGGCTCCGAAAGTTCAGCCGATCAAAACGGAAGAGAAAAAAGAGAGTACGGTGTCGATGGAAGGGCTTATTACAATCGATCAGTTTTTTCAGACATCGATCAAGATCGGAACGGTTTTGGATGCCCAGGAAGTTCCTAAAAGCTCTAAACTCCTGCGTCTTCAGGTGGACTTGGGTGAAGAGTCTCCGCGTCAGATTGTCGCGGGAATCCGTGAATACTACAGTGCAGAATCGCTTGTGGGAACGCAGGTATGCGTTGTTGCCAATCTTAAACCGGCAAAACTGATGGGACTCCTTTCGGAAGGGATGATTCTCGCGGCAAAAGACAGTGAAGGGCTCTGTCTTGTACGCCCTGAGAAACCTCGTGTAAGCGGAAGTTCGGTTGGATGAGACTTGAAAATATCCTTGCACTGACGAAAGGGACTCTACTGAGTGATCCTTCGATCAGTATCTTTGAAAGTGTCGTCTTCGAACCTTCCAAAGTGAAGCGAGGATCGCTTTTCGTCGCCTATAATCCTGAAGAAATTCCCGAAGCGCTCCAAAACGGTGCATACGGAGTCATGTTCGACAAGCCGACCCAAATGGGAGATCGTGAAGTCGCTTGGATTAAAGTGGCCGAACTCGATAATGCCTTAAAAAAGCTTCTCCGTTTTTATTTGCTTGAAAAAGAACTTCAAGTCTATGCATGTGACCCGATAACGCTTCATCTGTCACAAATGGTTTCTACCCCATCGAATTTTTGCAATGTCGAAGGTTCCATGCGCGATGTATGGGAGAAGTTGTGGCCGTTGGAAAAAAAATCGATCGTCCTCTTTTCTCCGGCGCTGACCGATCCGGAACTCTTTATTTCCCATTCCCAATTGATTCGAGCCCAGGAAAGTACGATTACGATTATCGAACAAACCCTTTTTGAGACCTCTTTTATCCATAACGACACCTTTTATGAGCGCCAGATGCTCTCTCCGTTTTTTATCCCGTATCTGGAACATCTTCTTTTTTTCTATACTTTTTTACGTATCCCGTTTCAGATCAAAGGTTTTAGTAAAATCGGCCATTTCATCCCCGTATTCACCAATTCGCGTTTGGAGTGCAAAGAGTTCGGAACCAGTGAACGGGTTGTCATTTTTGAACCTTATCTCGAATTGATCGACGAGCAGATCGATTTTCTTGACGCTCAGGCTTCATGGGCAAAGATTATCTATCTTCTCCCCGATTCCATGCGCTCGGCATTGACCATCGGCGTTGAAAATATCCTTTTTTACCGATATCCCGAAGAGATTATTTCGCTGCTTCAAACCAAAGATTTCCACTTTGCCCTCGTTGCCGGTGTCGACAAAGGGATTTTACGCCCTACCCGTTCCTCAATGAAACAACTGGAACTCGATTTTTAGGAGACACTATGGACAGACGTACCTTTATAGCGACCGGAGCGAGCGCATCGGCAGCCTTACTCGTCGGCGGATGTAACCAAAACCACCGTCAGGCGATCGATTATTCCAAACATCCTTCCCAAATCACGGAAAATGCATGCTCGAACAGTTCCGGAGCACAGAAAAAAGTGACGCTCCGGCTCGCGACCAGCTGGCCGGCCGGATTTCCGATTATGGGAACAGGGATAGAGCGTTTTGCCGAGAGGGTAAAAGCGGCCAGCGGCGGCACGCTCAATATTAAAATTTATCCTAAAGAGACGCTGGTACCGGCTCTTGCCGTATTCGACGCGGCCAGTTCCGGTGAAATCGATGCGTTTCACTCCGGCCCCTATTACTGGAAAGGGAAAAACAGTGCATTTGCCCTCTTTAGCGGGACGCCGTTCGGCCTAACCTCCGAAGAGATCAATTCGTGGATGCTATTCGGCGGAGGAATGGAGCTATGGCGCGAGATGTACGCGGCACATAACCTCTACCCTTTTTTAGGGGGCAATACGAACGTTCAAATGGGTGGATGGTTTCGTAAACCGATCAATTCCCTCGCTGATCTGAAAGGTCTGAAAATGCGGATTCCGGGTATCGGTGGGGAAGTAATGTCCCGTCTGGGCGTTAATCCCGTTTTATTGGCCGCAGGAGAGATCTATCCGGCATTGGAACGCGGAATGATCGATGCGACCGAATGGGTCGGGCCGGCATTGGACCTTCAGATGGGATTTTACAAAGTTGCCAAATATTACTATTCGGGGTGGCATGAGCCCGGTTCGGTTTTGGAACTTACCTTTAACAAGCAGGTATGGGAAAAGCTCTCACCCGAGCATCAGGCGATTATCCAGATCGCTTCCGAGGAGATGAATAATCGCATGTCTTTGGAATTCCATGCCAAAAATATCGATGCCTTGCAAGAAATTCAGAAAATGGGGATTCTGATCAATGCTTTTCCAACAGACGTGAATATCGCAGCTAAAAAAGCGCTGGATGATTATCTTCGCTACGAAAGCGGGCGCAACAGCGCTTTCAAACGTGTCTACACTACGATGGATGAGTATTTGAAAAAATCGCGTGCATGGAGCAATGTCGGTCTGAACCAGTTTCTCAATGTCCGAGAGGCCGTATCGCTCTGAGTTCGGCACGCACTTTTTTATGCTCGGGTAAATACTCTCCCACTAATGCGTGAAAAAGTTTCGAATGGTTCATATGTTTCAAATGGGCCAATTCATGCACGATGATATAGTCGATCTGTTCGTAAGTAAGCTGCATCATAAGGGTGTTAAACGTTACGCGTCTGCGTGAATCGCAGCTCCCCCATCGGCGCCGCATTCTTTTAAAAATGATTTCATCCGGTGCAAGCCCCATTTTTCGAGCATAATAAGAAACACGGGAGGGAATCGTCAGTTGAGCCTCTTTTTTGTAAAAATCAAAGTAATATTTTTCAATATTAATGGGATTGTTGCACTGTTGAATTTTTGCGGATAACGCCGGAAAATGGCTCAGTGGAAATATTTCACCGCGGAACCGTATACTCTCCCCCAGCGAATATTGCTGTAATGGCTGAGAGGAACGGATGAGGGTCAATTTGCTTCGGATCCATCCCTCGCGCTCTTTTAACAACGTCCGCACCCGTTTCATATCTTTGAACGGCGTACGGACGCATACCTCCCCTTCATGGGTAATGGTGATATAAGTGTTGCGGTTTCGCGGCCGGTAGTGCAGTGTTATCGGGGAATTAAAAGCGTCAAACATACTCGATCGGATCGGGGATACCGGCCTGTTCAAACCCGCGCAGACGCAAGCGGCAGCTATCGCATACGCCGCAGGCTTTGTCGTTGTTTTGGTAACAGCTCCAGGTTAAATGAAGCGGCGCCTTTAATGCTATCGATTCCTGAACGATTTGTGATTTTTTCAAATGAACCAGCGGCATTTCTATCGTTATGTTCGTCGTCTCTCTTGTGCCGAGATTAGCGGCATTTTCAAAAGTGCGGATAAAAGATTCGCGACAGTCGGGATAACCGCTGCTATCCTCTTCCACAACACCGATTGCTATGGCACTGCATCCCTCTTTTTCGGCAATTGCGGTTGCAATACTCAAAAATATTCCGTTACGAAACGGTACGTAGGTAATAGGGACACCCGGTTCGATCCCTTCTGTAGGAACGCTGAGGGTGTGATCGGTCAATGCCGATGCCCCGATCGTTTTGAAAAAATCCAGATCGATTTCGTATTTTTCGGCGACGTTAAGATCGCTGCAAATCGTACGGTATGCTTCGAGTTCTTTTTGTAAAGTCCGCTGACCGTAATTAAAATGGAGTGCTACGATCTCATATCCGCGGTTTCGCATGATATACGCTACCAATGTCGAATCCATGCCGCCGCTCATAATACACAGTGCTTTTTTATTCATGATCTTTACCTTTCGTGAGATTGTACCAACGCTAGCCTTATGCTACAATCTCATCGAATGCCCTATTATAGACACTTTCAGAGCCTATTTTTGATAGGGTTGCCAAATAGTTGCCACGCTTATATGGCAATATTGTTGACCTTTGTAGCATCTACCCTTAACTTTCCAGTGTAGTGATTGCGATTAACGCGATCATCTACGTGCCCCATGATGTCTAAAATCCAGTCGGTAGGATAACCGTACTCTTTCAAAATTGTATTGAATGAGCGTCTTAAATCATGGACAGTTCCACGTCTTAAATTGTTATCGGACAACAGTCTTTTAAATCTAAAATTCATAGTTTGCGAACCGTAATAGCTGTTTCCAGATTGATTGATAAAAACGAACTCTTTTAGACCGCTGTACATTCTTTGTTTTAGCAATGCTTCTTTGCACTGTTTAAACATCGGAATGAATCTAATCTTGCGTGACTTCGTTTCATCTTCAACGCCTCTTACAATTCGTGAATCAACACGTATTACCTCTTTTTCAAAGTCAATATCATCCCATTTTAGACCGACAAGCTCCGATCCTCTCATGCCAGTGAAAAAAGCAATTTGAATATAGTTTTTCAACTGCCCTTTTGCAGATTCAAGAATCTTTTTTATCTCCTCTTCAGTGTAGTACACACGCTCTACTACCAAATGTTTTTTCGGTAGTTTTACGAGTGCTACGGGATTTTTTCTGATGATGTCGTCATTCATAGCCGTTTGCAGTACGATATTCAAATACGCGCGATACGTGGAAACTGTTTGAGGCGAAAGCCCACTTTCCCGTTGCCATTTCATAACGTGCGTAGTTTTAATATCAGTTAATAAAAACTCTCCAAACTTCTTTGAATCGATCATCTTGAAATCACAAATAAGTCTAAACGTCTTTTTAATACGCTCATGCACGTATCGCCTTCTATTCTCGCTTGTAAGATCAAGAACCATCATCCCATACTCTCGTAATGTAAGATCGCTGTAATCTTCTTTTTTGGGTTGGTATTTTTCCTCAAATAACTCGCGGTACTCGGTATCGAAGTTTTTTTCATACCATTTTAAAAGCCGTTTATCTGCTTTTTTTCCAGTAGAAATTCGCTTACGTTTACCGAACATATCGCTGTCTAATGTAATAATGCCATGCTGATTTGCATAAACTCGACGTATCATAGATTTCTCCTTGATTCGTCGGACACTGACGGAGAGAATTTTACAGCTAAAATGCTTTTATTTTGACTATCGGCAATGATTTTATATTGATATACCATAGCTTTCCCCGCTTCACAAAATCCTCAGGATTGAGATTGTTATAGCACCATTTACGCAATCCGTCGATCGTTTTGTATCCGCACTCTGTGGCAAATTCCCGTGTGATCGGATACCACGTTGGCAATGATCGATGAAGGGTTAAAATAATGTCGAGCTTCTCATTCAGCTCTTGGAATTTTTCATCAAGCATTTGTTCCCCTTAAAATACATCAGGGATCAGCTTCCGCCGTTGCATCTCATTAGTCAGGGCGATGTAGCGATACGACAAGTCATCATATAGTGGTGAATCCTGATCCAGTCCGTCCATCTCGATTGAGAGTCTTGTATCCAGATTCCATAATCCCTCATCACTGTATTGTTTTAGTTCCTCTTCGAATGTCGGCTCGACGGTATGATCCTCGTGCAGATTTTTAATGTTCTGTCGCAGATCAAATTCCGCTTTGGCTCTTTGAAGTACATCAAGAAAGAAAAGCAAGGTTGGATCATTGCCATGTACCAGTAACCGTGTGATGACCTTTTTCATTGTTTTCTCTGCATCTTGCAGGGAGTATCGGAAACTGATCTTCTCGATCTTCTCCAACGGTGTATCAATCTGCATAAACTCCGTAATGTCATAGTGGTACTTAATATAATTCCAGATTGGTGAAGTGTTTGCCCGTTTGCGATTGGATGAATTCAGAGCCTTTTCGCTGATACTCTCAGGATCAATCAATCGAATCTGATCGCAAGCGTTTTTAAACAGCACTTTGGCACGTTTAAGGGCATCATCAATAGTATCAATACCGTATTGCTTTAAATACTCTCTATGCATTTCAAATTCAACGTTAAAGATTGGTTGCTCCAAGTCCATTCCGTGAATCCCGAAATGGTTGTGCATGATCTCCCGTTTGATTGATGATGCGGTTGTCAGCTCTTTATGCTTGTTGTAGATACGGAGTAAGAACGGTTTCTTACCGACATTGTACGTCTCTAACTCATATCCGCTTGATCGTTCTCCGATGTTGGCAGAGTGGTTTTGCTTCTTTGAGAGGATCATCTCTTTACGCAGATAGTTAAAATCGTGTTGGATAAACATATTCAGATCGATCCGAGTGATAGGGAATACTCCCATCGTGAATTCAGCTAAGAATTTCTTGTTAACGTACTCTATAAGCGATTTTAAGCCCAGAGTATAGATTCCTATAGCATTGAGCTGTATTCGTATGTTATGAATGTTCATAGCCTTCTCAGGGTCTTTAAAACCTGATCTAAAAAACTCATGGTTAAACCAGTGAAATCCGTCTCTACCCATACCGCTATAAACCACATCAATTCCGTTAATGTTTACGATGATGTCATTATCAGTGTACTGATAGTTAAGAGATTTAAAATAGGCTTTCTTATCTTCGATTTGATTAATGATGTCCTCATATAACCGATCATAGAAAGCACCGCTTTGTGCAAAGTAATAGAGGGTATCAATACCGCTTGCATAGGGTATTTTTTCGGCATTAGAATATTGCATGCTATTTTCCTTTCGACGTTTAACGTCCTTTTTTATTTGGTAATTTGTTATTGGGAGAATGTTATTTGACTTATGTCAGGGGGTGTTACTAGAACCCCCTGAGCTTAAAGTGCTTCGCTCGGATAGCCCGTACCAAGTACGGGCACCCGTCCGAGCCAAAGCACTTATTGTTTTGGATTGTTGCTATATCAATGCTCTTAGCTTCCTCTTCGCCTGCTAAGGCGCAGTGCTCATCGTGACGCACAAGCGTTGTCAATCGCAATGGCGTAACCATTGCGCTTTCTTTGTCAGATTCCGAAGAAGGTACATTGACCGAAGTAAGAAACATCAACTTCTATTTGTTTACCTTCCATACCGACATATTTGGAGGCTTTTTCAGCGGGGATCGTAAGATCAACTAATTCACTCTTTGAACCGTTTTTGACCGTTTTTTCGATCAGTACTTGAATGCGCTGTTTAACAACGGGGATAGAAGTTTCTTTATCAACATACGTTGATGGATATTGTCCGATAAGGACACCTTTTAATTTAAGGCTCATAGGTAACTCCTATAAAGAAAGATGGTTACCAAGTACTTGGATTTATGCTATAGCTGAGGAAATTATATTTGTTTGTGACAGTAGCTGTCAGGAGGAATATTTTGGATTGATTCGAAAAAACTCCACTGGATATTTTTGAAGATATTGGATATGAGAGTTGCCAATAAAAGAATCAAAGAATGGTGCTATGTCCAGCTCGATGGAAGGTATAAGACCCTTCAATTCTTTAAGTAATTTGCGCTGGATATAAGCTTTTTCATCTTCATTCAAAACTTCTTTTTTCGATGCTGAAAAAATGGGGTAAAAGCCAATAGAAGATTTGATCGTTATATGCTTATTGAATTCGTACATATTAATATCTTGGTTAAAAAGTTTATATATTATATTTTGCGTTATGACTTCTGATTCTTTATGATTCATCTTTAAAAAGTGTCTCATCTCCCAATATAGAAGAATCCCTAAACTTTTAATAACTGCGTTAATAGTCGTTTTTTGAGTTAAAAAGTAGATTAATGTTTCAAAAATTAGTTCAATATCTTCTTCTTTTTCTTCATCAATGTTTATTTTTTCAAGATCATTGATTATGAAGATATGAAGAAAAAATTTAAATAATTCCCTATTCTTAAAATAAAGTGTCATCATCCAATATTTTAAGCGAGATTCGCCTTTTTTTCGAAGTTGAGTATCTCCGATTAAATTCATTTTGTAATGACGTCTTCGAGCTTTTACTTCTTTCATATCACTTTGAATTTCAGCAAACCCATATGGATAGGTTGATGAATCATTTAATAAAGATTGTATTTCAATAGTTGAATCAATTAGATAGAGAATTTTGTAAAGCTCTTTATAGATAAATGCATGTTTGAAAGAAATTATTTCATCGTAGTTGATGAGCATAGAGAACTCTTCATGAAGATTATAAATCTTACTGTGATTTAAAGCTTGATGATTTTGTTTATATGTTTCTATTGTGTCGTAAATCAACTTATTTTTATCCGATAAATTGACCCAAAGTGTACTTTGATAGTTTGGAAGGTACAGATCAAGAGAATATTCAGATGTAAGAGCAGATAGTATTGTTTGTAAATTTTCCGACATATTTGGAGTCATTTCAAAAACTCAATAAACAGTAAATCCATTTTGAGACCATATCAAACAAACTGTAGGCATATCTTTTCTATCTTTATACATTTGTTTTTTACTACTTAAATCTATAGATGATGGACTTGATGAACTGTTTGGGTGGCTATGCCAAGTTCCTAATTGAGTAATCATCATAGCCGATGAATGTTCAATTTCTTGAATTTTTTGACTTAAACCTTTTATACCTGAAGAAAATTTTGTTTTTCCTCTTTCACTATCTTCGGGTGCTTCTAGTTGCCCAGTGATAACAATTGTTTGAGTAGGTATAGAAATGTGACCTATTAAAATCCCACCCGTTTCTAAATCATTCCACTTTAATGACTCTTCTTTAATAGATTCTAATACATGCTGAAATATTCTTATTTCCCATGTTTCATTTTGGATTCCTTTGATAGTTCTAATTTCTAAAGGTAAAAAAGTTTGTGTCAACCATTTCATGCCTAAATTGTTTTCATCCATCTGACCTAAAACTAACTCACCATTATCAGAAAATCCATTATCAATTTTATTTTGTATTAAATTTGACATGCCAGCAGATGAAATTGAAATAGTTGCATCCGAACAAACAGTTGTAAATGAACCACATCCTTGTCCAATACTTTGATAGGTGGCATGTGTATCCCTGATTTTTTTTGCTATTTCTTGATATTCTGTACACAAATGATACATAAAAGCAATCATATCAATGATTTTAACTTTTCTATCTTTTCTCTCGATTCCAATGAATGCGATTGTCCCATTATGATATAAAGAAGTATGAATCAACCTTCCATTAAAAGTTTGTTTAGTTAAAAAATTATTTACAGATATACTTGCAGTTGAGTCTATAATAATATCTTCACTTGATGTGCCTATATTAACAATATCAAAAATGCTTTTATCTTGTATTTGAATGTTTTTTAAGCCCAACTCATACATTGCTTTTTGTAAAATTTCTACTTTTGTGAAAATAGATAATGATGAAAATAAAGCATGTCTAGCATTGTTGTTTGGTACAAAATATTTATTATCTACTAGTATGAAATTATCATTTCCATTTCTAGCCAAATGCATAGCTATTTTTGAACCTAAAGAGCCGCATCCTATTTGTGTAATCGCCTGCTTTTCCTTAATTGTATTTTTGGCTCCTGAAAATTGTTGTAATACTTCTGTATTTGCAAAATTTAAACCTGATAAAATTTCAACTTTTGCATCTTGATAAACTTCATCTTTTTTCTTTTTATGTCGTTTTAGCTCAATAGTAAAATGTAATATTTCAATATCTGTATTCGTGTCAATGATAGGGTAAGGTCGTTTTATAAAAAAAGCAACAAATAATGTAGTAATCCCTTCATCTTGCAATTTTTTAAAATTTCCATTGATTGATTCTTTGACATTTGAAATCTGATTTTTTTTTGCAAAAGCTACTAAGTCTGTAAAATTTTTAATAATGTTAGGTAAATACTCATTTGATACATTTTCCGAAGAAAAACAAAATATGTAACTCCTATTAAAAGTATCTATTACAACTTCTTCTTTTTTAAGAATTCTACTGATGAAGAAATCAGTTCTCTTTTTATACATCAATTCAAAAGCAAATTTATTATTTGCAAGATGCTCTTGAATTATATATGCTCTGTCATATATGATAATTCCATTGTTGTCATCCACGCGTATAGGCTCCCAACCCTGATTGGGATTGATCATAGAATCAGACGCAGAAGTTTCAAGCCAATCAACCAATTGGTCAAGTATGCCATCCATCCACAAGGGTTGTTGTATCAGCTCATTTAAAGAGCCTTCAAAAATACATGGATTAAATTTGTCAGTAATAGGGTTTATATGTGCAAAATTTCTATTAAACTTATCTCTTAAATATACTTGGGGTGATTTAAAAGGAAATTCATTTGGAAATTCAAGAACAACTCTTTCTATACTTTTAACACCCTTATTAGTTTGTCCATTTTTTTTAAAACTTGAAGGTAGATTTACTTTGACATCAACATCAAAACAAAGTAAACCTTTATCATTTGTGTAATTATCATAGATTTTATTTATAGCTTTATGTTCATTGGCAAATTTCCTTGCTAACGAAATAAGGTAATCTTTATCTTCCATGCGGATATATGTTCTTAGTTGAAGAAGTTGAAGCGACAGTAACTTTGCTAATCGATCCACCTGATTTTAGCTGTACACCACCTGATGTAAATTCAATTATAATAGGTTCAACATTTTTACTAGTAGGATGTTCTTCAGTACAAATAAAATCATCTTTACTTTCTACAATGTTCAGGTACTCTTGTTTTGCATCATAATGGGGAGGATTATTGTCATCATCTAAAATTTCCTTGCTACTAGAAATAATGATTGCACCATCTTTAGCTTGTGATAAGGCATCCAAAGCGTCGCCTGATATATCATATTTATCTTCACTATTTTTTCTTCCAAGACTTCCCATTGAACAGTGATGGGGAACACATAAAACATCATACTCTAATAAACTATCAATGTATTTTTCTCGCATATATTCCCATGCATCAACTTCTGCATCACCAGTGAGAAGAATCTTATTTACATATCCATTAACAGTTATTTCGATTTGGAGAATAACACTTGCTCTGTTTTTTGCTTCAAAATTCTCTTTTTCTTCATTTTCTTGTTGCTCTAATGGTCCCAAAATATTTATTTTAAAATTACTCTTTGTCTGATTGTTGACTTTTGACGTGCTTTGACCAACTTTGTGAATAATATTGTTATATCCTTCATCATCTTCGTCATCACCTATGATAATGGCTCTATTACCCTCTTTTTGAATTTGTTCTCCGTTATCTTTGTGGAGGTTGGCTCTTCGTCTCATTTCTTTATTGTAAGCTTTTGCATCATCTGACAATTTAATTGATTCTGTTTCTCTTTTCCAAAATCTTTCAGAACTCCATGTCTCTTTAATAATAATTTTTTCTTTGTTCGTATCATTGTATTGATCTATGTCTCCCAAATAAAAATTATCTTGCAAACCTCGTATATGGTCTTCATCTAAATGTGTTAACACAAACGCATCAACAAAATATCTACTTTGACTATCTTTTTCCAGATTCTCTTTGAGATGTGACATAACATTAAAAAAATCTTCTTCATTTTCATCTGATGCTTTTTTCCGTACATGAATATCAACTAATATAGTTGTTTTGTCGTCCAATTTAAGGAGAATCATATTGCCATTATCTACGGGGTAAAATATTATCTTTGCATTTTTACTCATCTTTTCCACCTTCTTTTTTTTGCTTATTTTTATAAATTTTTACTCGTTGTGTAATGTAATATGTTTGTTTTCGATATGAAAAAAGAAACAATAATAGTAATAATACCGTCACTACAAAATTCGTATGTTCACCTAGTATTTGTTGAAATAATTGTTCATAAATATTTACAATAATCAAGACAACAAATAAAGATATAAAAACTCTATACATATTGTTAGATTCGGACAATAGCTCAATCTTATTATCACTTTCTGATGCCAAAACAAAATCTTTATAATCTGCAAATTTTACAAATTTTACTTTTTTTAATATTGGCTCAATAATTAATGAGCTTATTCTACTAATCAATAATCCTATAAAGTATGCAAAAAAAGCTTCAACAACTATATTTTCTTGGATGATTAAATAGTTGGTTGTCTTCTCTAATAAAACAGAGAATATTATCCCTGGCAATAAATAATTAAATATATTGTATGAAGTCAACTTATCAAGCAATTTTTCCATTCAAAATCCTCATTTCTTATTACTATGCATTTCATTGTCAAGTTTTAAACAAGACATATTTATGTATTAAATTAAACAAAATAAAGTGTTCTCAATATATTATACTGTTTTTCTTAGGACTCGATTTTAAATAATGAGAAGAATGAAGTTCATGTGAAGCTATAATCAAAAAAAATAAGTGTGCCTAATGTGCATAGTATTTCTGTCACACTAGTTGATTTTGTCCATATTTAAGGGCGTTTTGATAATTCGGCTTAGGTTGTATGACTTTTTATATATAAAGCGATTCATGGCAACCTTCGTGGCAACCGTTGCCATATTGGTACGTTTTCGGTTTGTCAGTGACCGACTATTTGCCTATTTTAGGTTAAATGAAAGCCCTATTTTGGGCACTTTTATAAATTTTCTTTGCTTATGCTACAATGCCGTTATGATAGATTTTGACAACCGAACCGAAACAGAATTCTCCATATCGCGGCTTGAAACCATTGCAACCGCCATAAGCGATGCTGAAATAGAGCTTATTCTGACCACGAATGACCAAATCGCCGAAATCAATCGTGATTTCCGAGGCATCGATAAAGCGACTGATGTTCTAAGCTTTCCGAGCGATCCTTTCCCCGGTGCACCGCTGGGCAGTATCGTCATCAGCATCGATAAGGTCGAATCCGTTGCTCACGAACTCGGTCACAGTGCGGATGATGAAATGGCCCTTCTTTTTATCCACGGACTTTTGCATCTGCTCGGGTATGACCACGAAATAGATAACGGAGAAATGAGAAACAAAGAATCCGAACTGATCGAGCGATTTTCTCTTCCTAAAAGCCTGATTGTCAGAACCTTAGAAGAATAGACGCCTACTGTTTTTTAATATAGCCTAGCTCGTCGAGTTTATTGTAGATAGCCGATACGATACTTCCCGTCGCTTCCCCTCCGTGTCCTCCGTGCTCGACCATTACCGTGACGACAAATTGAGGATCATCGGCAGGACCGTATGTCGTGAACCATGCGTGTGAACGTTTAAAATAATCCATATCATGCTCTTTTTGACGCTCCTTAACACCCTGCGCGATCCCCGTCGTTTGTGCCGTACCCGTTTTTCCGGCAATCGGAAAGCGTGTTGAAACAAAGGATCGGGCCGTTCCGCCAGGGTCGTTGCACACCGCCTTCATCGCGCGCTGAATGATCGGCAGTTTCTCTTTTTCCGTTGGAGTCAACACATCCAAGGGAACCGGGGTATACGGATTGTCGCCGATCATTTTGGCGACATGGGGTATCGGGAGATACCCCGTAGCCATCAATGCCGTAAAACGTGCCATTTGAAACGGCGTAATCAAAAAATCACCCTGTCCGATCGACGTATTGAGCGTCTCGCCTTGATACCACGGTTTATGAAATTTTGCCCGTTTCCATGCTCGGCTCGGAACGGTTCCGATAAATTCGTTCGGCAAATCGATCCCCGTTTTTTTACCCAATCCCATTCGAATCAATCCGGTACTCATCCGATCGATTCCTACTTGAAGAGCCCCCTGATAAAAATAATCGTCGCAACTTTCAGTAATGGCTTTGCTCACGTTTGTGACACCGTGTCCCGTTTTTTTCCAGTCTCTAAAAGTCCTGTTCCCCAATCTCATAGAACCGGTACTGAAAATCGTACTGTATTCGTCCATAACACCCGATGTAATATAAATGAGTCCCAAGCCTGTTTTAATCGTAGAACCGGGAGGATAAAGACCGCTGATAAGTTTGTTTGTAAACGGGGCATCGACACTGTTCATCAGTGCATTCCATTCTGTCGAACTGATACCCGACACGAAGCTATTAAGATCGTATTCGGGATAACTCCCCGCAGCATAGACGGCACCGTGAACATCCATGACGATGATCGTCCCCACTTTTTTATCAAATAGCTGACCGATATAATTTTGAAGACGCATATCGATATTGAGAACGAGATTATGGTTTTCTTGTGTGGGTGTGCGGTCAAGCTCCTCTATTTCCACATTATGGGCATTAACCTTAATATGACGTTCACCGGCGACACCCTGCAAGTAACTGTTATAGTATTTTTCAATACCGTTTTTACCGACATGCCCCAATAATTTTAATGACGGATCCGTATCGATCTCTTTTTGATTTGCTTTAGAGACGTATCCTATTAAATGCGACGCTACCGAACCGTAAGGGTAGAGACGTTTCGGTGAAGGAGAAATTTGAATCGTCTCCCGCAGGTTCATTAACGAATACAGAGGAATGATCGTCTCATGCGGCACGAAATCGACGACATCGATAAACGAATGATTGTAGTAAGAGTCTTGCATTTTGTAAGTTTTAGCAATTTTTTCAGCGTCAAGAGAAGGGATCATCGATTTGAGATAGGCGATTTCATGATCCAACCGTTCCGTGTCTTTCCCTTTTGTCAGATGAGGTGCCAACGCAATTTTAAATCCGAGCTCATTGATAGCAATCGGCTCTAGCGAACGGTCCAAGATTTCTCCGCGTACCGGTGCGGAAAACTCTGTTTTGATGCTATTGTTTTCCGAAAGAGTTTCATAGTAGTCATTGGATTGAACCGATAGATGAAATACCCGGACAATCAACCCGATCCATACCAGGGCAAAAAGAGTGATAATGATTTTAATCTTCATACCAATGCCGCAATCACTAAAAATTCAACGATCATATACAAGGCTATATGCCAATCCAACACAGGAAGCTGAAACAATAAGACCTGATCGACTATCCAAACATAAATCCAATATCCCGGATAGGCCAACAACACGAAAATCGCGGCCATACAGATTCGACATTGAATTACCTGTTCTAATTTCGGTATCACATAACGCGATAAGAGGGTGAAAAAGATGATCGTACTGCCAAACCAAAATCCTTTTTCCGCTTCGAAAACCAGCATCATGACACTTACGATACTTAATCCGAATAAATCATGCTTGCTTAGCGCATCGTGGTATGCAAAAAACAATACGGCCAATAGCGGAGGCAGAAGCAGATAAATGCTGCTTAAGCTGATATAACCGATAAATAAAGCAATGAGGAGCAGCTTGCTTATAATGTTTTGATAAGGGATACTTCGTTGCATACCGGAAAGTGTTTACATTTAATACAATCAGCCCATATTTTATGTTCAGGGATGGTCTCTTTTGGAATTTCAATAAATCCCAAACGTTCAAAAAAATGCTGCTGATACGTCAGCGCCAAAACCTCTTTTAACCCTAAACGACGTCCCTCTTCGCAAGCGTTTTCAACCAACGTCGTTCCGATGTTTTTACCACGATACTCCGTAGCGATTATCATCGAGCGTACTTCGGCCAAGAGCGGCGAATGGATGTGCAAGGCAACAAATCCTACCAATGCCTCCCCATCCAACGCTAAAAAATAAGAGCGGATATTGGTAGCGATTTCATCGTTACTGCGCGGCAATATGACGCCCGACTCGATTTCCGGAGCAACCAATTCCTGCATAGCGGGAATATCAAGCAAAGTCGGCTTTTTATAGGTGATCGTACTCATTGTTCATCACTTTTGATAGCTCGATACAGCTGCTCGACGATTTTATCCACACCTTTGCGTTTTGAGTTCGAAACCATTAAAGCTTCCGGAAAACGCTTCTTCAATTCGGAAAGCTCTTTTTGGTTCAGCTTGTCGATTTTTGTAAAAACCGTCATGATATATTGATCGGGCGTGCATATCTCTTCGAGGTAGGTAGCAACGGAGTGATCGATTTCCAAGTCGGGATGGCGACAGTCGATCAAATGGACAAAAATACGTATCTGTTTACGTTCGGAAATAAACCCGGTCAGATTACTTTCCCAGTCGCTTTTGAGGCTTTTAGCAACCTTGGCATATCCGAAACCCGGTAAATCGACGAACATAGCGTTTAAACGTTCATCGGTGTCGCGATCGAGGAAGGTAACGTTGAAATAATTGATTAAACGTGTTTTTCCGGGTGTCGCCGAGACTTTAGCAAGCGATTTTCGGTTTGTTAAAGTATTAAGCAATGAACTTTTCCCCGTATTCGAACGGGCCATAAAAGCAACTTCGTTATGATACTCATTCTCTGGAGCCAAGCGGATGCTCGGAGCCGACGTCACAAAAGCCGAATCGATGATTTCAATCATTTAGCAGAACTTTTTGCTTTTGGTTTTTTATCTTCAAGGGTAAAAGTCATTATCACCGGTTCATTATTGGCACTTTCAGCAGTAGCATGCCCGTATGTGGTGTTGACGACAACTTTATCACCTTTCACACGACGGTAATCGTCGAGACGGATCAGATCTACTTTTTTATAAAACTGATACTCCCCTTCGTTCGGAAGATAGACTGCAGTTTGGGCTGTGCCGCGGTATTTTTCGTTTTGTTCGGTAACGATGTAAAAAGAGACGTCCCCTTCCGCCAGATATTTGGACGGTTTATTCGATTTGTCCGTATAAATTGTGATTTTCGAAGCGTTCATCTCATCAAAACCTTTTGTGATTTTGACATGACCCGTAAAAACGGATACCCCTTTTTGCTGATCCCCTTTAAAATTGTCCGAAACGACTTTCAACTCTTCAGCTGTTGATAACAGCGCCAAAAAAGGGAATAAAAAAATAATCGATCGTATCATTGATAAATTTCCTATCGTAAATTGTAACTACCGCGTATTCGGTCAGCGGATACGGTATCTTTATGTGTGTCGAAGAAAAGTTTTTGTCCCTCTACACGATTTCCGTCTTGGGTTATAACAAAAGTCCCCTCGGTACTTGCGATAGAAGCTTTTGTGTCGTAGCGCCCTTCGTGTGAGCGAAATTCCAAACCGTCCTGACGGACGTAATGGACATTACCGTTTAACGTAATCAAATGATCTTTATAGGTTATCGCATCCGAACGGATTGATTGAAAAAGACGTTTGGTATTATCCCCAAATTTTCCTGATGTTACCTCATAACGGTCATCAAATTTTTTTGCTTCCTCTCCTACCAAAATATTATCAATTCCCTTATGCGAAATTTCGTAAAGGGTAAAAGAAAGCAATTCGATTTTCGGGATTTCCCGTTTCTCTTGCTGTGCCGAATAATTAGGGGCGAAATAGGCATACATCCCCAATAACAAACCTAATATCGATCCAAAAAAAAGGTTAAGCGACATTTACATCCACTGAGATAAAAATTTTTCTTCTTCGCCGTTACGACGGATCACTTTTTCGATCATCTCACGTACACAGGCATCTCCGCCCTTGCGATCCAAAACATGGGCAAACGATTTGAGATATTCGGAACCGTCATTAGGGGTGTAGGCCTGCCCGACCCATTGCAATAGCAGATAGTCGTTCAAATCGTCACCGATTGCCGCAACTTCATGAGGCTCGATTCCGAGTTCATCGCACATTTGCATCGCCACGGCGCGTTTATCCTTGACACCTTGATACAAATGGGGAATGGAAAGTTCACGCGCACGATGGGTAACGATCGAAGAATCACGCCCGGTGATAATAGCAACCGCATGTCCCATTTTTTCCCACGCTTTGATCGCGAAACCGTCTTTAACGTTGAAATTTTTGAGTTCCAACCCATCGGCAGTGTATATGATCTTGCCGTCACTCAGACAGCCGTCGACGTCTAATATAAGCAATCGGATCATAATACCCCTTTGGTACTCGGAACACCGGAACGTTCATTGCGTACCAGCGCTCTGCGCAGAGCAACCGCGAGGGATTTAAACGCCGCTTCGATAATGTGGTGTTTGTTTTTTCCGCGAACCATGATGATATGGGCGGTAATACCGGCATTAAAGACGACAGCCCGAAAAAATTCTTCGGCCAATTCCGCATCAAAAGCGCCTATTTTCCCGGAAACAGGAACATCGTAAACCAAAAACGGACGGTTGCTTAAATCCAGATCGCAACTGACTGCCGCTTCGTCCATCACGATAACGGCACTTCCGAAACGTTCCACTTTCTCGATCGGATATATCGCTTCACGCAATGCCTGTCCTAAAACGATCCCGATATCTTCGACGCTGTGATGATCGTCTATATGGATATCACCGTCACATGTTACCGACAGATCGATTTGAGCATGTTTGGCAAAGCTCTCCAACATATGATCCAAAAACCCCACTTTGGTCGATATCGTGCTTTTTCCCTCTCCGATGAGTCTGAGTGAAAGTTCGATATCGGTCTCTTTGGTTTGTCGTTTCTTTTGGATCATCCTATTCCCCTATGATAAAAGAGCCTTCAAAATAGCCCCGTGAGATAAAATCGCGTGCTTCGGCTTCACTTTTGAATCCGCTGAGCCATACGCGAAATAAACGTCTGCCATTATACTCTGTATCTTTTATGATTGCGTTATAGCCTTTAAAATTAGCATATTTTTGTTTCGTGTACGAAGCTCCTTCAAACCGTTCAAACGATCCGATTTGAACATAAAACGCATTCATAACACTTTGCTTCGGCCCCTGTGCTACACGTTTCATGTCGATTGAACGCATACCGCCCGGTTCGAAACCGAGAACTTCGAGGGTAACCGGAGCACTCCCTTTTTGTACCAGCCCGATCTCATTGGCAGCGGCATAGGACAAATCGATAATACGGCTTTCGACAAACGGTCCGCGGTCATTGATACGGACAATCGTCTGCGCATTGTTTTCAAGATTCGTTACCCTAACGACGGTATTCATCGGCAGGGTTTTATGTGCCGCGGTCATCGCATACATATCGTACCCTTCCCCGTTAGAAGTCTGTTTACCGTGAAAATCGGGACCGTACCAGCTTGCCCGTCCTTTGAACGTGTCTCCGACACTGACGACGGTCGGATAGTAATCTTTTCCCATAACCGTGTACGGACGCATCGTAGGATGAAGATCGCCGTTGGCTTTGTAGACATTAGAAGAGCTCATCGCGAGTTCTTGAGAAGGATATTTTTGGGACGGCTTCGGCTGATAGGAATATGAGCCGCTTTTGGTCGTACACCCTCCGATCAAGAGAGCTATACCGACCAAGATTATTCTAATCATCAATTTTAACTTCCTGCCCTTCTTTCAATGTATTGGAGACAAACGGATTGTTTGCCTTGATCTGATCAATCGTCAGATTATACAATGTGGCGACTGAAGCGAGGGTTTCCCCCTTTCTAGCCTTATGAAAACCGACCTGTTTATTCGAAGGACGGTTTACCGGAATTTTCAAATACCGCTTTGTATCCAAATCGTTCTCATCAGCAATCATGTTCTCGGTCATAATTGCACTTTCCGATATGTTATAACGGCTGGAAAGGCGCGAAAGCGTATCGCCCGATTTGACTCTGTGCATTAGAAAATACCCTTTAAGGGCATGTGTCCGGTATTTTTGACGGAATTCGTCCACTTTGGCTTTAGGAATATACACAGGATAAGATTCTTCATTGGGGGGTGTCACCCCTTTTTTCAAATGGGTGTTGAGCTTGACCAATTTTTTCTTGGGCATCTCTAATACCGCGGCGATTCGATCGATATCTTCACCTTCGGGGAGATAGACCGTTGCTATCGGGTTTTCTTGAGCGGTCGTAAATGCCGAATCGTATTGAATCTGCGATAAAAATACATCGTCGCTCGCCAAAAGAGCCAGCGCGACGACACTGCGTATGTAATTCCGGCTCTCAGGGGGGATATAGGAACGTTTGGGATCGGCGAGAACTTTTAAATCGGTAGTTCCCGCTTTGCGTATCGCTCGGTTGAGCCTGCCGTCTCCGCAATTATAGGCAATCAGTGCCAAATACCATTTGCCGAACTGTTTTTTGAGACTGCTCAAATAGGCGATTGCCGCACGGGTCGATTTGATATGATCGCGCCGTTCGTCGACATATTGATCGATATGCAAACCGTGCAATTTCCCCGTCTGTTCCATAAACTGCCACAATCCGGCTGCGCCGCGCGACGATGAGGTCCCTACCCGCAAACGCGATTCCGCCATCGCGACAAATAAAAATTCGCTTGGAAGATCCGATTGAGCGATCAGGGAAGAGAGCATCGGAATAAAGATATCGGCATTCTCTTCGGAATCGGCAAAGCCGTTGAGAGTACATTCGCGCCGTTTTTTTGCATAGATATCGTGTAGATAGGGATCGCTCAGAAAAGAGGCAGGGATATCGAAATGACGTAAAACTTCAATTTTTTTCGGATCGTTCAGATCGAATCCGACGGCAAAAAGCCACAGCGGCACTAACAATGCTAAAATGGCCTTCATCCGCTCTCCTCACTCTTCATGGCTATCCAAATCCGAACAGTTTTTTGGCATTGGTCGTCGTGAGCGATTCGATCTCTTTGACGTCGATATTCAGCAGTTGCGCCATTTTATCGGCGACAAAGCGGGTATACGCGCTTTCGTTACGCTCTCCCCGGTGAGGATGCGGTGTTAAATACGGGCCGTCGGTTTCAATCACCAGTTTTTCTTGGGGTATCCGAGGGAGGATATTGACCAATTTCTTGGCATTTTGGAAAGTGACGACACCGCCTATGCCAAAATAGAAGTTTTGGTTGGCCAAAGAGAGAAGCTCGTCGTCGGCATTGTAGCAATGCAGTACTCCGCCAATTTCTGCGGCATCCTCTTCGAGTAAAATCATTTTCGCATCGTGGCTGGCATCTCTGATATGGACGATCAGCGGTTTGCGGCACTCTTTGGCAAGACGGATCTGACGTCGGAATACCTCGGCCTGTCTTTGTTTTTCTTCGACTTTTGCTTCGTCGCTTCCTTCTAGGCGGAAATAATCAAGTCCGCATTCTCCGATCGCAATGCATTTGGGATGGGAAAGATAGTGCTTGAAATCGACGCTGTCGATCGTCTCCATATCGTAAGGGTGGACACCGACCGCAAAATAGACATCCTCATAAGCATCGCAAATTCCAACGGCACGTTCAAGCGTACCGGGGTGGGCTCCCGGGATGACGAACGCTTCAACACCCGCTTCGTGAGCACGCTGCATCATCGCCTCAAAGTCCTCAACATAACGCGGATCGTCGAGATGGATATGGGTATCGATAATCATGATAATCCTCGGGAACGTTCAAATAAATCGCGGGCAAAACCGATCGCTTCGTCGCTGATGGCATCGCCGCTGATGATACGGGCAATTTCATCAATACGCCCCTGCTCATCCAGCTCACGTACGCGGCTTTCGTCGTCTTTGTAAATCAGGAAATGCTGTTCGCCCATCGAGGTCAATTGAGGTTGATGCGATATGACAAATATCTGATAGCGGGTTGACAGATGGCGCAACACTTTGGCAACGCTCATCGACTCTTCACCGCTGAGATTCGCGTCGATCTCATCCAGCATTAAAACACCGCCGCTGCCTTGCATACTCTCTACTCCCAATGCCAGCAGAGCCAAACGTAAGCGGTTGAACTCACCGGAACTGAGTTTGTCGAGCTTTGTTCCCGATAATCCCAATACTGCTTTGTCGATTCCGGACGCGTTCGGCTCGCAAGGCTCTAGTTCGAACGTCGCTTCGCGAAGATACAGCATCCCCAAATAGAGATTAAGCCTCTCGCGTGTTTCTGCAAGAATAGCGTGACGCTCTTTCGATATAGCCTTCGCTTCGGTATCCAAAGCAGTTTTCAATTTTCCGATCGCGTGAACAAGATCCTCTTTGGAGTGCTCGATATTCTCATACGATTCAAGTTCTTTCGCCTTTTGCTCACGATAAGCCAATGCCTCTTCGACACTGCCGTAACGGCGCTTGAGCTCAGATATCTGCTCTATCCGATCTAAAACCGATTCGACGGATATCTCTTCGAGTTCGTTAAGACGTTCCATCGAACTCTCGAATACATTGCGCAGCTCGTTCATAGCATCGTCAAAAAAGGCCGAATCGCTCTCCAAAAGCCCTAATGCGGAACTGACCTGAGACTCATAGGCGAATATCGTTTCGGCCTGTGCTATGGCGGCTTCGATTTTCTCTTTTTTGGAAAGCTGCTTTTTGATGGCCATCAGCTCTTCGTCTTCGCCGATTTTCGGCTTGATTGCGTCGATCTTTCCTATTTCGTAGAGGGCGAACTCTTTGAGCTCGGCCAGGTGTTTCTCCTGATCTTCTATGACTTTCAGCTCGTCGGAGAGTTTTTTATACTCGGAATAGTGCCCTCTTTGGTTTTGAAGCAATGTAGTGTATTCGCTTGAACGCTGCATGATCCGTTCGTCGAGAAGGCGAAGCAGTGCCGACGGCTCAAAGTCGCTGTAATCTTTCAGACTGAGATGGCGAAGATATTCGCCGCTGATTGTCTCCATCGACGATTTTGAGGTGCTTTGATTATTGATGAAATAACGGGTTTTCTCTTTTTTCACGTGGCGGAAAATATTGCTGTTCTCGTTTTGCAGACCGTAGCGCTCCTCATCGATCATCCATGAAACGGTCGATTCGCATATCTGTGCTTCGACATTGTCAAGCCCTACCGACGCCAAAATAGAACGCATCAGGATCGATTTACCGCTTCCGCTGGGTCCGGTAAAGACGACCAGCCCCGGATGAAACTCCAAATCGGCCTCTTTAAACGTCAAAAACTCTTTGAGATAAAATCGCTCAATCACCGCTTAATTCCCCCACCCCAGCTTCTCTTTGAGAACTTCAAAATAGTTAAATTCTTTCCGATGGATCAGTTTCGCCGCACCGGAGGCAAGCTTGATATGCACGGTATCGCTTTCACTGATTTCGACCAGATCCTGTCCGTCTACGATCACCAACGCGCTCGGATCGGGAGTTTTCATCTCGATTTCAAAATGTCCGGGCAAAACTACCGGCCGCTGCGTCAGAGAGTGAGGACATATCGGCGTCAGAGCAAAGACCTGCGTCATGGGAAAAAGGACGGGGCCTCCGGCAGAAAGATTATAGGCGGTCGATCCCGTCGGAGTCGAAATAACGACGCCGTCGCCGTAATAGGTATTAAAACTCCGCCCGTCGACATACGTCTCTAGCCGTATCATTTTTGCGATAGAGGGGCGGGTGAGGACAATATCGTTAAAAGCATAGATATCGCTCTCGCCGTTAGGGGTGACAATGGTTGCCTGAAGCATCGCACGCTCGTCGATTCGGTACTCGCCTTCTCCCATTTTTTGGACGAACGATTCCAATTCAGCCAAATCCAAATCGGCTAAAAATCCCAGTTTCCCTGCATGGACTCCCAATACCGGCAAACGATAATGATACGATCGGCGCACGGCGGAAATGAGGGTTCCATCCCCTCCGATCGTGACTAAAAAATCGCTGTTTTGACACATCATTTCAAAAGGCTGTCCCATCAAACCGATCATGCCGCCGCTGATATTATCGATAATCACTTCGATACCGGATGATTCAAATATCCGTTTTGCTTCGAAAAACATATCTCTGAGTTCCGGTGTAGAGGGGCGTAAAATGATGCCGACACGTTTGATATTAGTTAATTTCACTGTTTCACCCCCTCTTTTATATCACTCTATTATAGCCAATTCTGCGATCAGCTCCAAAATCGATGACATTAGCGGTCAAAAAAATCGAGTGCAATCCCCTCACGCAGCCCGTCATCGATAATAATCGCTTCCGTATACCCCAAGGCTTCATAGATTGCCGTGACCATCAATATGCCCGCCATAATGAGATTTTCTCTCCCTACCCCTACGTAACGTCTTCGTGTCGCTTCGTCCATGCTCAACAATTGCTCGTAAACACGATAACACCCTTCTAATGTGAGCACAAAGCCGTTAATCCTTCGGGGATCATAGTGATCGTAATCCATACCGTTCAAATAAGCGGCGATCGTCGTCGGTGTACCGGCTGTCAGTACCAAAGAACCGTTCTCGATTTTACGCGTGTCAGAAACGATCCGTTCTTTAAAAGCGGCAATTTTTTCGGATAAAAATCCAGACGTATCCGCACTTTCGGAGAGAGTCACGATGCCCTGATTGATGCTAATGCTGGAAACCGATTCGTGATCTGCACTAATCAGCTCCGTCGACCCCCCGCCGATATCGGCCATCACAAAGGCAGAAGGTTCAATGCCAAGTTTATCAAGTCGGTAACGTACCGCTTTCAAGGTCAGCGATGCCTCTTTTTGCGCGTCAATAATCAAAAAACGGATACCCGTAGCCGCTTCTATCGCATCTATCGCATCCGTTTGATTTTCTGCCATCCGCATGGCGGCCGTTGTATATGCGACAACCGTATGTGCGGCAAAATCGAGATGTATTTTTGCCTCTTCGATGGCGGCGATAATCCGTCCGATCGCTTGTACACCGATGAGGCGTGTCTGATGGAGGGATTCTGCCGTTCTGACGATTTTTTCGAAACTTTTACCCCATACAGTGCCGTCGAATTCGATAAAACGAATCGTATTCGAACCCAAATCAATCGCGATCATTACACGCCTTGGATGATATGATCGACATATTGTGCGGGCGTCCATGTTTCAAAAGAGCCCTGCTTTAGCATATCCAAATCCAAACGGGTCGAATAGCGGGCTTTAAAATAATCGTAAGATCGGAAGAGCACACGTCTGAACTCCAGTCACATTCCTTTATCTC
>NZ_CALDDG010000026.1 GCF_937936435.1 uncultured Sulfuricurvum sp.
ACCAGTTCGTTGATGATCAGTCCGAGAGAAATAACATGGTCCGTTTGCAGATAAACTGAGCGCGCAGGAACAAACGTTATTGAAAGATCGGGATATAGTTGTTCAAGCGATACGATAAGTTTGCGTATATACTCGTTAATTTCAATAACGCTTATTTTACTTTGGGTACATAATGATTCATGTACGGCTGCGATTGCCTGAATCTGCAATTCCAAAGTTTTTAATGCTTGGTTTGTTTGAATATCTGCTTCCTTACGCTGAATCCATAATAGACTGATAATGAACTGCAAATTATTTTTGACACGATGAGCAAGCTCTCGCAGCAATAAATCCCGTTGTGCCAGCAACGCAGACAAAGCTTTTGTCCTTTCGCCGACAATTGTTTCAAGATTATTACTTTGTGTCTCGATCAAACGGAATGCGGAAGCGTATCGTAATAGTAAAATAGCTGCTTGAGCTAAAAGATACAACACAAATCCGTACGGAAGCATATCGGTAGAGCTCGAAATAATGTTTTCAAACATCAGTAAGTCATGAACGACTGTCACGGCAAAAACGCTAAACGCCAAAAATGCGATCACGGATCCAGATTCCCTCTCTCTTAATGAACGGTACAAAATCAATAAACTATAGGCAATGAACGTTATAACGACTAACTCATAATAGGGCAATGTAGCGGTAAAAAATACGGTAGAGCTGAAAAATGTGAAACTGAGAAAAATAAGACCGACCCCGAGATAGGCGTATTCGGCGATGCGAGAGCTTTGTTTCGGATAAAGCGAGCCAATATACAATACGAACAACGGCAATGCCATGTATCCGCTCGCATACTCGATTCGGGTTAACGTTTCCCATGAAATATTCGGAAAAAGATGGAGCAAAATTTTTTCGCCGGTTGTTGTTGCCCGAAGAGCCAAAGAGAGACACAGCATAGCAAACCAAAACGGTACTTTGTCCCGCCTCCAAGCGATAAAAAGACCGAGATGATATACTGCAAACGAGACAAGAATCGTAACAACCATCATTTCGATAATCGAAGCTTTTAAACGGTGCTGTTCTAGCATACCGTATGGAGCAATTTCGGGGACTCCGTAAAAACCGAGGTGCCTATGCTGCGAATTTCCTAAATATAGCAATAGTTTTGTCGTCTTATGTTTCGGCGTAAAACTAATGATCGGATAATACGGATACGCTATATGATGTCCGGAAACCGTATCAAGGATACCGGACGCACCTATCAGTTTTCCGTCAGCATACAGTTTCCAGGCGGAATAGGGCTGTTTAAGGTTAAGACCTAATGTCTTATTCGGTACGGTTTTAAGCGTCAATGCAAAAGTGACTATAGCAGAGGGATCTTCTAAATACGATTCTAAAAATCTCGGCAGTGCAAAAGTTTGTTGCTCCAATCTAGGGTCGTCCGTTGAAGTGACTATTTCCGGTGTAAACGCCCAAGGGCCTGGAAGCGGTTCTATACTCTTAATATGGGTGACATCTACGACAGGCACCGCCCATATACTAATAGGTATAACAGCCAGATAGAAAAAGAAAATTATCACTTTGCGGATCACAAAACCAACTTCATAAATAAATGTTGTGGCTATTATAGTGTAATCAAGAAGAAATACTATTGATTAACATAATATATATTATATTGAAAAGTGGTCTATACGAAAATCCGTATGAAAGAGATTATGATACTCTCTCATTCATATCGGATAAACGATCAATCTAGATGTTCGCGTTTGAAATATTCACGACCTACTTTGCACAGAGGACAAGCTACCGGCGGTTTTTTACCGCGGTGAATATGACCGCACACTTCGCATACCCATATCTCTTCTTCATCACTGCTAAAAAAACCGTCATCGATCAGCGCTTGTTTAAGTGCCGCATATTCGCGTTCGTGTTCGACTTCAACTTTACCGATTGCGGTAAAAAGTCTTGCAAGTTCTTTGTGTCCTTCTTCGGTTGCGATTTGGGCGAATCCCGGATACATGGTTTCATGTTCGTAATGTTCTCCGGCCATTGCCGTATCAAGATTTGCAGCCGTTGCATCGATCTCCGTGCCGTGAACCAATTTATGGTATGCTTTGTATTGTGCCCGAGCATGATACATTTCGTTAGCAGCGGCTTCACGAAAATGGCGTTCGACGGCGTGCCATCCTTCGTCACGAGCGATATCGGCGAAAAGTTCGTATTTATTGCGCGCCATACTTTCCCCGCCGAATGCTTTCATCAGATTCACGGTTGTAAGATCCGAAGTAATCATCTCCATCTCTTTACCGCAACACACGAGAGTCCCTCCTCCCACATTTTGTACTTCGACTTCATTACCGCAAACGCTGCATTGGTAAGTTTCATATTGACGCATAATACTTCCTTTTTTGGTGTAAATAATCATATCCAAAAAAGAAAAATAATAAGGAAAATTGATTTATTTCATCAATATTAATTTGTTCCCTTTGGTGATTCGCAAGATGTATATTTCATTTCCGTGCACAATCCGAACCGATTTCAACCCTTTAAAAAGCTCTGTACTTTCTATCACGATTTCATTTTTATCCGGTGATGCAGATTCATGACTCTTCATATCTCTTCCTAGCATGCACATCCGCTATTGATTAAACGATGAGCAGGTTTTGTTGTGTCAGTTTTGCTTACATTTCGATAGGTCGCTTTCATCAAGAACTCCTTATAATGATAATAGATATCATATTACTAAAAATAACCTTCTTTGTCAATAGTGATAAGCATTATTATAATTAAACATTTCTGTTTTGCTTCCTATTTTGCTATATTTGATTTCAATGCCACACAATGGTCTTCTTCCGGAGATGTTCCCGCAACCACTATGACATCATATTCATTTCGATATTCCGACAGTGAATCATCCCTATAATCTGATTCGTCAATGAATCCGATGGAGAGTGTTTTCTCTTCAGGATAGAGCTTTTTTAGTATCACGGGAACACCGTAGTCTTTTCTGACATGTCCGTTTCCAGCGATTAAAAATCGGATCGGCTTTTTAGATTGATGCAAGGTTAGAGACATCGCCGAATCCTTGGCATGTTGTGCAGATGCCATCGGCTTCAGCATATTTTCCGGAAGTGTATTGCAATGCCCTACTCTAATATCTTCGATAAGAATAGCCGATTCTCTTTCGCCGTAAGGTGTCGCATCGTATATAGATTTGATCGATGGTTCCAGTATATCTGGGCCTTTTAGTACTACATCTTTTGCTTTATTACGTGATATATTCCCGCCGATCAGCTCTATAGAATGTGTTTTGAGCGGTTCAAAAAGATCTTGATGGATCGGCCACTTCCATCCCTTATCACTAAAGCCTCCTGCTTTTAAATCATTTATAAGTAACTCTTTCCAAAGAATAGTCCGGCCAAAGTCAAGATGCTCGGCAACTACCACCGTCATGTCCGAAGGAAACGACGCAATTAATGCTCCGCGCAGACGATGATGTTCGGTATTGCGATGCTGCTCGCCAAGCAAGATATTACGATTTTCTCCTATTCTCTGTATCAACGCGTCTTTCGTCAACTTGTGAGAATCGGTCGTATCGATAATCTTCCAATCCGCCCATAGCGACACTGAGCATACGAGACTCAAAACGAGGTTATTGAGGCGCATCGGTACCCTCCGGTACGTATACAAACGATCCGTCTTTCATCCGATATGCTGTTCCGGCTTTGGAACCTTCCCCCTCGCCTACTGAATCGCTAGCTTTATATTTATCGATTTTTTCCCCTTTTTTGACGGTTATCTCCATCGACGGTTGCCCTGGATCGGTAATCACGGTCACATCTTTGGCACTAAAAGGGTTGACCAGCGAACTTTTGGCGACTGTAATGAGCAATGCCGCAATAATGACCAGAAAGATATCGATCAGATTAACAACCGATAAGATCGGATCATCACTGTCGCTTTCGTGCAGCAGTTTCATTATATACCTCTCTTTTGTGTAATTTCTATCAGCTCTTCTGCTAGCCATCGACGACGGATATTAGCGATATAGTACGTAATCGACGCAGCAATGAGAGCAAGAATAACAGCCGAAAAAGCAATTGAAAGGTTATTCGAGACGTCGGCGAAATTACCGTCCGAGAGCGATTTTAGAGCCGGTCCCATAGGAATCATAGTGGCTACGAGTCCGAGCATCGGCGTTACACGACTGGCGATTCTCGGGAATTCGAGCAGTTTGTGAGCATACAAATCAAGTTCGTCATCCGTAGCGTTTGGGTTCTCACCAGCGTAGACCACGAGCGGACGGGCACGACCGCTTTGACGTCGATAGGACAGCATCATAAATTGTCCTAAAGCAAAAAATGAATAGACAAACAGCAGGCTGATGAGTACTAATGTGGGAACGAGAAAAAGCTGTCCGACGTAATACATGAAAAGTTCGAGATTAAATGACATGGGAATCCTTTGTTTTGTTTATAATCCGCTTACGATACCGATCAAGATTGAGAGCCCGACAGCTCCCGCACCTGCAGTCGTATATGTGGAGTTGTTGGCCGGTTTCGCGGGAGTCACTTTTTCGAGTTTCATCCCTTTAACGACAGTAGGTTTTGGTTTTTGAGGTTTAGCCGTCTCTTTTTTCGACTCTTTTTTCTCTTGTTTTTGCTGATATTTCTTTTGAGCCGCTTTAGAAGATTGTAAAGCCGTTAAGCCATAACCGGTGCTTGGAGTTTTGATAAATTTTTCAACTTCTTTGTTGTCGGTACGGACATCGTATTTGAACGCTAGTTCGCGGTACCTTTTTTTCAAATCCTCTATGGTAGCGGCATCGCTTTTCCAATACCCTTTTCGGTGGGCTTCGAGCATCCGCTCGATCATCTGTGCCTGAGCGTGAGGATTGTGTTTCTCGAACCATTTGTTCAAACCGAGTTTATATTTGTCTTTGACGTAAACGTCAGCAAACTCTTTCCACTGATCGTCACGAACAATCTCTTTGGCTACCGCCGTCCATCCCCAAAAGTTGTTGATCCCGTCAAGAACCTGAAGGGTACCTGCATATCCCTCTTTCATCTGACCCTCAATATAACCGGGATGCAGATTACGGGTGGAGAGTTCGCGACTCATGAATTGGGCCGCTCCTTCTATTTTCCCGCCCCCGTTGCCGCGGAGATTGGAAATGTACAATTCTGGTGCTTTTCCGTCGAGATATTTGAGAGCGACCGATATGCCGCCCAGATACTGAAACGGATCGTCGGTGGTGAGCATACCGTACAGATTTGACGTACGGGAGAGCACCGCACCCTCCGTACCGCGTAAATGTTCGGCATACAGATTAATGCCATTGCCTTTTTCGCCCCACTCTTTTTCATCAGGCCCATAGGCAAATTGCATTTTCGAGAGGTAAAGACCGGCGAGCTTTGCATTCCCGTCTTTCTCGTTTTTCCATGTATCGGTTGCAAGCGTCGCATCATCGAGTCCGGTTCCGTAACGCCCCGATTCGCTTGAAAAGATACGGGTTACAGAAGCGTTGTACGCTGCCTCTGCGCTTAAACCTTTTTCGATCAAAGAGCGTTTTATCCTCTGTGCGTTGGCATAAATCGGATTATCGCTCTCATTTACATCGGCACAAAGCTGAGCCGCGCGGGAAAGCTGTTTCATGGCATTCGGAAAATGGTCCCGGTACAATCCTGTAGCGGAAAGGACGATATCGATCCGCTCGCGTCCCAACTGCTCACGCGGAATGAGACGAACATCTCGGACACGTCCCCCCTCGTCCCATATCGGCTCGGCTCCCATCGCATAGAGTGCTTCGGCTTCTAAAATCCCCTGATGACGCATCGTCTCGACCGACCAAAGGGTAAATGTGAGTTTTTTAGGGGCTGAACCGTGCAATTTTTTATGCTCTGCGATGAGCTGATTCATCGCATCTTTTCCTGCTTCCCACGCCGCTTTGGTAGGAATGCGGGAGGGATCGAAACCATACATGTTTCTTCCAGTCGGAAGAGTATCGGGATTTTTAATCGGATCACCGCCGTACGTGGTCGGGATGTACGAACCGTTCAATGCCGATAAGAAAGCAGCCGATTCATTCGATGCATCCAGTTTGAGATAATAGTCTC
The DNA here is from genome assembly GCF_937936435.1 of uncultured Sulfuricurvum sp. GTDB lineage: Bacteria > Campylobacterota > Campylobacteria > Campylobacterales > Sulfurimonadaceae > Sulfuricurvum. Next base: position 6,093 of record NZ_CALDDG010000026.1, read on the forward strand.
GTGCTTTAATTAAAACGTCTCGAAGCTTCGGATTCAGCTCATCGATGCTTTCCCCGTCGACGACATATCGCTTGACCCATTGATACGGCTCTGAGGATTGAAGATTTTTATAATGACCGACAAACACTTCATCCGCCTCGGCTTGATCGGCAGCGACCCCTTCCCACGCTTGATTGCCGAGCATCATCAAAATGTTTCCGATACGCAATCTTTCTTCATCCGAAATACCGAATGTATGGAGTCCAAGCGGCTGTGCTTCTTTAGCTAATTCATGCAAATGTGCATGCAATTGATCGATGAAAGCGGGAAAATTTTTCTGTATATCACTATAAGTGATGCCCATGTTTTCAGGAATATGCTCTTTTTTGATCTGGTCGATGATAGAGAGACGAATTTTCTCCTTGACCGCACCATCATCCTGTGCAATCCACGCATGCAAATCTTCATGGATTTTTACCAAAGATTGATGCAGTCCCGCAGGGGTGAACGGAGGTGTTTGGTGAGTAATGATGGTCGCACGACCGCGTCGTTTTGCCTGAAGCGACTCGCCGATGTTATCGACGATATAGGGATAGACTACCGGCACGTCGCCAACCGCCAACATCCCGTAGTCAAATACCGAAAGGCCCCGCTCTTTTCCCGGAAGCCACTCCTGATTGCCGTGTGTTCCGTAATGGACGAGAGCATCCGACCCTGCCTGTGTACGAGCCCATAAATACATCGCCAAATAAGCATGTGACGGGGCGGCGGTGGTATTGTGATAAAGAGCTTTCTCTTTTGCCTCGAGATCATTGCTCGTATAATCCGAACGGGTTGCCTGCGGTAGTAGAATGATATTGCCGATTTTCAAGCGGGGAATGACGAAATAATATTTTCCTCCCCTCTTAATCACCATCGAGGAATCTTTCGGATCACCGTGAGCTTTCTTCATATCATCCTGTACGCTTTCAGGTAAAGAGGCGAGCCAAGCTTTGTAGGTATCGACACTGAGCCGTTCGCCCAAATCATCAATCAGCAACTGATCGAGTCTATTCTCCCGATAAAACGGTTCCAATAGCCGCTGGAGTTTAGATATCAGAACACCTTCTTCCATAACATTTGTCGTATACCCACTGTTTTTAAGCTGCCGAAGCGTCTCGATCAGCGAGTGCGGTACATTCATAAATGAAGCCGAAAGATTTTTTTCACCGGGGGGATAATTGTAAAAAAAGACCGTAACTTTTTTCTCTGCATTGGGTTTGGTCTGAAGTTTGGCAAGATTACAGGCTTTGGACACGATTGCATCCATTTGCGCCTTTATCGGGACGATTTGATCATCCGGTCCCATAGCGGCAATGATCTGAATATCGCTCACTCCTGCTGTTTCGGATTGGGAAAGATAAAACGGTACATCCATCAAAGAGACGCCCTGCTTGTCTTTTTGCCATGTCGTTTCTGAACCTTTTCGATAGGTGAGCGCGCCAATGACAGGAATACCGAGAGATTCGAACTCCTCTTTTTTATCCAATCCCGAGTAGGTAATCTGTGTCGTTATCAATACGTTCGGAATCGTTTTCTGATCGTTACGTAGAAGCTTCATCGTGGCCGTTTTATCCACAGGTGATGAATAAAACGGCCATGCAATAGCGCCGCTTTCTTCTATTTTTCGGATCATCGAATCGATTAATACCGTTTGCTGAGCCGTAATCGCCTGTTTATGAAAGGCCACGGCGATGATCGGTTTGTTCATTCCGCTTTCGATACCGCGTGCCTTCATGTACTCTGTCGGCGTCGAATATACCAGCTGTTTATCCGGATAATAGATAGCGGCTTCCGGAAAATGGATGGCTGATGGGAGGTTTTCGATCGATTTCCCCTCTTTTAACAAAGCGACGGCTTTAAAAAACATTTTTATATTTTCACTGCCGCCGTTGAGATAATAGCCGTATAATTGTTTAGCTTGTATATCTGGTAATCCGACAGCGCTGTAGTTTTTCGGATTACTCCACAAATGGGGAATTTTACGTGTTTGCAGTGATGCTATCGATTTAGGTATTCTCATGCGAATGTACTCGTCCATGTCACTGCGGACGGTATCGAAAACAACCATGTCCGCTTTACCGAGGACGACAGCAGGATCGTCTTTGGCTATTGTTTCTGCAAACTGATATCGCAGTGTAATGCCTGAAGTTTTTGCAGCCGAATCCATAGCGATGAATTTGCCAGGGAGTACCGGAGATGCGGCGATGATGAGCAGTTCATATCCCCACACCGTACTCGCCCATAAAAGGACGAAGAGAGTTATCAGTTTTTTCATGGGATTAGAACTGTACTTTCATACTGAGTGAAAAATTGCGGCCGGGCTGCGAATAGACATCCAGACTACTGGAAGTTTTCGAGATATCTCGAATGTCGGCCCAATTAAAATATTTCGAATCAAACAGATTGTAGATACCTGCAGTGAACGATACGTTTTTGTTCAAAACATAGCTTCCCATGATATCTACTACGTCGAATTGACCGCTGGAAGCGAGTGTAGAATCGCTGTTATTACGTTGATCTACATGCGTGTATTGCAATTGGCTGCCCAACACACCATTATTGTATCCGATTCCGCTGATCCATTTGGCCGGTTCGATCGTAGAAAGGTCTTCTTTGACTCCGTCTTCTCTGCTTTTGCCCCATGTTTTGGCAAATGCGGACGACAACGACCATTCATCCGTTACGTTCCATTTTCCCCGTATTTCGTATCCATGTATTTTGACGTCGCTGAGATTTACCGACTGATAAACGGTCGGATCGGCTGCAGTGCCGCTACCACCGACTTTTTGATTCGAAGCGATGAAATTTTCGTATTCGGAATAGAAGGCGGCGACGTTATAGCTGAAACGTCGATTATCTCCCCGTAATCCGATTTCATACGAATCGCTGGTCTCAGGCTGTAAATCTGGATTTCCGATCGAGGTATAGTATGAATTGAGATTAGTCGTACCTCCGTTGACGTTCCACGGCGTGGGCGCTCTAAAACCGTGTGCATACTGCGCATATCCGTTTAATAAAGGATCTTGTTTCCAGATAATTCCGAATTTCGGTGAGAGCTCGCTATCGGAGAGTTTCGTTGGCGAAACCGTGTTGTTGACCCGATACAAATCATCGGCATGCGGTGTCAAGCGAAATCCGTCGAAACGCAATCCCGGAATAAGGGTGAGTTTTCCGTAGCTGATTTCGTCTTGTACAAAGACTCCGTAGAGATCGTAGTCGGTATCGGGAAAGTTTTTCTTTGGATTAAAAGCGCTCGACCCTGAGGTTACGACTGTTCCGTTGAGCAAATTTGCCCCATCATTCATTACACTGACCTCCGCCATTGACACATCGGCTCCGTAAATAAGACGGTTCTCGATTGTTTGGCCGAAATTACTTTCAAATAGTAGCGAGCCCCCTGTCGTCTCTTCGCTGTAGCTGTTGTCGCGCCAGCGAAAATTCCATCCGGTCGTATTGGTACGTGTTTCCTCACCGTATTGGCTGTTTTCGGTGTCCTGATGATAGAGGGAAGCACGCATTTTTTGGATATAGGGATTTCTGCCGTCGTTGTATTCGTAATCAACTTTTGCCATCGTCCGCTTGATTCTTGTATCGGTCGTCGAATCGGTCGTCGTTGCATAGATCGGATCGCCTAAAAGCGAAAGAAGATCAGTATCAATGGTGCGATCCATATGTTCACCCGTCACTTTAAACGAGTGATGCGAATCGGCTTTATAAATCACTTTACCTAAGAGATAATCGGAGTCGTTATCCGAGGGATTGTTTTCGGTGCGTGTATAGTTCGGTGCATCATTATCCCCTTGAGTGTCCGTTTCATGACCCCGTTTGAAGCTTCCCAAAACCATCCCTTCAAACGATCCTGATTTGGCGGCGAATGAAGGAGTTAGAGAATAGCTCTCATCCGCAGAGCTATATCCGAATTTGACCGCCGTTTGATACTCTTTGCCCAATGTCAGTAAATCTTTCGGATCTTTCGTCATAAAACTGACCGCTCCGGCCAAACCGCCACTACCGTACATTGTCGATGAAGCCCCTTTGAGTACCTCGACACTTTTATAGGCATCCATATCGATGTAATCGCCCCGTCCCGAGAAAAACGGCCCGCTGCCATAGCTCATCGGCAACGCTACTCCATCCGTCTGCAAAAGTACCTGATTTCCTTCCAAACCGCGGATATTGATCCCTTCGTTCCCGCCGCGTCCGGTATTGTAATACGCCGTAGAACCACGATTCGGTTGAAATCGGACCGAGATGTCCGGCTCGTATCGCATCAAATCTTTGATGTCATTAGCTCCTTGCATCTCGATTTGATCGGTATCGATTACGACGACGTTAGATGCCGTGTCGTTGATTTCTTGTTCAATACGGCTTGCCGATACCGTCATTTTCCCGAGTTGCGTCATATTTTGATCATTTATGAGTGTATCGTCAGCCGAAAGACCAATAGAATTTAATGCCATGATTGCCGCAAAACTATAATGTAATTTAGATAATTTCATATTTCTATTCCTTATTTATGTAAATAATCTTGGCTGGCTAATCGTTAAGGAGAATAGAAACGTTCGCTGGCTAAGAAGAAAGTCTCTTCTCACTGTAAATCTAATAGGCTACAAATGCCATATTAATCTCTCATGTCAATCTCCTATGAATTCAATTTAAATACGACGGGAACACTAACCCATGATTCGACCGATTTGTCTCCCTGTTTTGCCGCAACGAAACGCCATCGTTTTACAGCTTCCAATGCACAAGCATCCAATCGTTCAAATGTCGAACTTTTCAGTATGGAAACCGATTCGGCTGATCCATCCGCTAGAACACGGACTTTTAGAAGAACGATCCCTTCTTCCCCCAGCCGCTTTGAAACTTTAGGATAATGCGGTCTAGGATTATTCAGATAGGCGGCATCGTATATCGGTGCGGTAGCCTGAGTTTCATTAGCATGCGTTTTATACATATCCTGAATTATATTTTCTGCCGGGATTAAATCCGTGTGTGATTGAGATGGTATAAGATTTTCAGACTCTGATGATATAACAGGAACAGGATGGGCTTGATTTTGGGGAACGGCTAAAACAGTAGACTCTGCTAGTTTAACTGTCGATTTTGAAAATGAAGATTGAATTTCTTCTACAGCTGAAAATCTATTTTGTTCAGTACGTTCAACTCTATTTTGAAGATTCTCATTTTTAACAGCGACAGAATCCGTTTGTTTTTTTCGCACTATCGGACATGATTCCGCTGAAATATCTACCAGTCTTACAGAAACACTGGCAAACAGTGGTTTGGCTGTTGTGACTTCATGTCGGATGTATAGAATACTAATTAGAAGAAATATAATAAGATGAATGGTTAATGACGTTAATATATACCGTCCGTCTCGTAATAGCCCAACCATAGATTCCTCTTTCAGAATTTGGCTGGCTATTGGCATTTGCTAGCTACATATTGATAATTAATATCGTAATTATACCTATGGTGAGATTATTTGTCAATAGTGATAAGCATTATTATTTATTAAATGTATGTGTACACATAGATCGGGGAAAACCCCGATGGAAATTCTTAGACCGATTGGCTCATTTTACCGATCTCTTTATCAACGAGAAAAAGACCGCGTCCGTCTACCCCGATAAGATCGATCATATCGAGAATCGAGCGGAAAAGATGCTCTTCTTCATGTTGTTCGGCCACATACCATTGGAGAAAGTTAAACGTGGAATAATCTTTTTCAGCCAGGCACGCTTCGACCAATGCATTGATTTTAGATGTGATAAATTTTTCGTGTTCGAACGTTTTTTGAAATACGTCGTTAATGGATGCAAACTCCGATGGCGGTTCGTCAAGCGCGCTAATGCGTGCCATAGCACCTGTTTCGTTTACATACGTAAAAAGTTTCCGCATATGGGAATGTTCGTCATCGCTGTGGGTTTCGAGAAATCGTGCCGATCCGCTTAGTTTTTGATGTCCGCACCATGAACTCATAGCGAGGTAAAGATTAGCAGAATAGTCTTCCAGTGCGATTTGTTCGTTGAGAAGTTTGAGAATATTAGGCTTAAGCATAAGACAGCTCCTAGAATTGGAATATGCTGGCTAATTGCTATTGCGTTGGCTTGCGTAGAGTTAGTATAACATAAAATCGTTCTTATGTCGTAACCGATAAACTCCGTCGAAACATGAGTAATGCCATAAAAAAGAAACTAAACCCGATGGCAACAATAGCGAGCATATCGGGCCAAACCACGTCAAAACCGGCACCTCGGTAGAGTATCGCCTGTGCCATGCTGACAAAATGGCTGGTCGGCGTAAACAGCATGATGTTTTGGAGCAGATGCGGCATGCTTTCAAACGGAGTAATTCCGCCGGAGAGAATTTGCAGCGGCAAAATCGTCAATATAAAAATAAGCCCCAGTTGAGGCATCGTCCGTGCGATCGTCCCCATAAATATCCCCATCGATGTCGTTGCGAGTAATACGAGCAGCGCACCGAATAAGAAAAGGAGTTCGGAACCTGCAATAGGGACCTGCAGCACCCCTTCCACAACAAACATCAAAGAGAAAGCGGCAGAAACAAGAACGACTAGTCCCATGGACCAGACTTTAGCGAGGATGATTTCAGCTGCATTTAGAGGCATCACCATCAGATGTTCCAGCGTGCCGTGTTCACGTTCGCGTATTAATGCCGCTCCGGTGAGGACGATGGAAAGCAGCGATATCATGCTAATGATCTGCATCACACCGCCAAACCAACTGCTTGTAAGGTTCGGATTGTATTTAATTCGGGTAACGATACCGATAGGTAGCGGATGTTTGTTTTTCGATCCACCGAAATAACGGCTGATCTCCTGATTGATGATTTGCTGAATGTACCCTGCCCCTATTCCTGCCTGTGTCATGCGCGTCGCATCGATGTTCACCTGAATCTCCGGTTTTTTCCCCGAACGAAGTTTTTTTTCAAAATTGTTAGGAATCACGATCACAAACGTATAGAGTCCCGCATCGAGCTTAGCATCGATTTGACTGAGCGGCAAGAGATTCGGCTCGGCAAATCTGGGAGGATAGAAAGCATCGATGACCCGCTGCGACAATGCAGAACGGTCTTCATCGACAAATCCGATCGGAGCATTATGCAATTCTGTCGATGCCGACGTCGCTCCGATATAAATTGCGAAACTAAACGCATACGCGATCATAATCATCATCACTTTATCATGCCAAAGGCTGCGCAGTTCTTTGACGCCCAAACGGAAAATATTAAGCAGATGTTTCATTATGATTCCTGTTTTTTCAGTAACATCATACTGACAAGGAAAATGACAACTAAAATAATCGCCATAGCCATAAAATCACGATACAAATCTTCAAATGCAAGAGATTTGATAAAGATTCCGCGGCTGATATTAATAAAGTACGTCGCGGGAAAAATATATCCGACGAAAGCTCCTACCCCTTCCAGAGATGAAACCGGATCTTTCAATCCCGAAAAATTGACCGTCGGCAAAAGTGTAAATATCGCCGTCCCGGCGAGTGCAGCGATCTGCGTTTTCATAAACGAAGACATCAAAAATCCGATCCCTGTCGTGATTGTCACATATAACAGCGCTCCCAGACTCAGTGTAAGCAGGCTTCCTTTCGGATAAACGCCGAAGACACTGACCGCCAGAACAAGCAAAATCAAAAATCCGACCATACTGATGACAATGTACGGAAGCTGTTTACCGACTAAAAACTCCAACCGTGTTACCGGAGTCGCGTAAAAATTGGTGATCGATCCCAGCTCTTTTTCACGTACGACGCTCAGAGCCATCAAAATCGACGGAATAAAGATCAAAAGCATCGGCAATACGGCGGGAACCATCGCATAGATACTTTTAAAATCTTGATTGTACCGATAGCGCATTTGGATATTTACCGGGGATATATCCGGCACGTATCCCAGCGTATCGCGTGCGAGTTGACAGATATACTCCAAATGCATTCCCTGAATATATCCGCGTATCGTCTCTGCGCGAAACGGCATGGCACCATCCACCCATGCGGCGATTTCCGTATAGCGCCCTTTTTTCATATCTTCGCCAAATCCCGGTGGTATAACCAAAGCTACCGAAAGTTCTCCCGATTTCATCCTGTGATCGAGTTCTTGCAGCGAATGGAGCGGGGAATGTTCGACGAAATAGCGCGAACCTGCCAGATTTTGAGTGTATTGACGGCTTTGGGGTGTACCGTCTTGGTCCAATACGGCAAAACGGAGGTCCTCAACGTCCATCGTGATGCCGAAACCCAAAATCAGCATCAAGATTCCGGTCCCCAACAGTGCAAATACGAGACGAACCGGATCGCGGATAAGTTCCAGCGATTCACGGTAGGCATATCCGAAAAGACGTAACGGGCTGAAAAATCGATTCGTATGGGATTCGTTGACAGCTCTTAGCGGAGCATCATTCGAGTGTTCAGACGGCGGGTTAAGCTCTTGTACATCTTCGAGGTAATCGATAAAGGCATCTTCGAGCGTCTCTTTGCCACGGGAACGGATCAAAGCTTCCGGAGTATCGCTGGCGAGTACTTTTCCCTGATGCATTAGAGAAATCCGGTCACACCGTTCCCCCTCGTTCATAAAATGGGTCGAAACAAAAATAGTCACACCGTCGTTTCTGGACAAATCGATCAGCAGTTCCCAAAAACTGTCTCGCGAAACGGGATCGACACCCGATGTCGGCTCATCGAGAATCAGCATTTCGGGTTTATGGATAACGGCAACGGCGAGGGATAGACGCTGACGAATCCCCAAAGGAAGATCGGCGGCATCCACCTCTTTATATTCCTCCAGATCGAAACGTGTCAGCATCTGCTGAATTCTCCGTTCGATCTGCTCGGCGGGAATATGAAAAAGTTGGGCGTGTAAAAGTAAATTCTGGTAAACGCTAAGCTCGGAATAAAGAGAAAATGCCTGCGTCATGTAGCCCACGCGTTTGCGTGTTTCTATATCGTTGGCTTTTGTCTCTTCTCCAAAAAGCCATGCCTTCCCTTCGCTCGGAGAGAGCAATCCCGTCAACATCTTCATCGTTGTTGTTTTTCCGCAGCCGTTCGAACCTAAAAATCCGAATATCTCTCCTTTTTGAATCGAAAAACTGACATGGTCGACAGCGGTAAAGTTGCCAAATTTCATTGTCAGCTCTTGCGCAATGATTGCAGGGCGTTCATCAGCATCGGCTGCACGCGGCGGAACGATCAACCGATGGTGCCCACGCTGCTTTTCGGGAGGAAGCAGACGGATAAAGGCGGTATCAAGGTCGTCAGAACCTGTTTGGGTCATAATGTCTCTAGGGGATCCTTCCGAGAGAATTTTGCCATCGTCCATAGCGATCAGCCAATCGAAACGCTCGGCCTCCTCCATATATGCCGTAGCAACCATGACGCTCATCCCTTCTCCGCGCTTTCGGAGTCGGTCGATCAGCTCCCAAAATTGACGCCGTGAAAGTGGATCGACTCCGGTCGTCGGTTCGTCCAGAATCAACAAATCGGGATCATGGATCAGAGCACAGCACAATCCCAGTTTTTGCTTCATTCCCCCTGATAATTGTCCGGCCGGACGATCTTTAAAAGGGGCCAAACCGGTACTTTCGAGCAGCTCGGCGATTCGGATACTCCGTTCATCACCGCTTTGCCCGAACAGCCGTCCGAAAAAATCGACGTTTTCGTATACGGAGAGAGACATATAAAGATTCTTGCCGAGCCCTTGGGGCATATAAGCGATCCGAGGACATACTTTTTCCCGGTATTTGCGTTCCGCTATATTTCCGCCGAATACCTCGATAGATCCCTGCTGAATGATCCGGACTCCCGATATCAATGCCAAAAGAGTCGATTTGCCGACACCGTCAGGTCCGATAAATCCGACCATACACCCTGCGGGGATATTTACCGACGCGTTATCGACGGCTACGGTATTCCCGTAACGGTGCGTAATCTCTTTTAGCGAAGCGACCGTATTCATGGTGCTTTATTGAGAAGGATAGCCGAAGTTACGGCTTTAGGCCACGGTGCGTTCGGATCGAGGCGTATATAGGCGATCCCCGGCACTCCGCTGTTAATGTGAAGCTTTCCGGAACGCAGCAGATTTGGATCGATTTTAACTTTAATTCGGAACATCAGTTTTTCGCGTTCGCTTTTTGTTTCGATCTCTTTTGGAGTAAACTGGGCATCCGGAGAGACGAAAGAGACTTTAGCGGCAATTGCCGAATTCGGAAGGGCATCTAGCAATATTCTCGCATCGCTTCCGACTTTAATACGTCCGGCATACGACGTCGGGACAAAAATCGTCATATAGATATCGTTCAAATCCAAAAGCGTCGCCACTTTTCCGCCGGAACCGATCACCTCTCCCTGCTCTATAAGTTTGTAGAGGACTTGGGCGTTGATAGGCGAACGGAGGATACAGTCGTTGAGATTGCTTTGAATGGTACGGCTTTGTGCTTCTGCGGCGTTGATAGCGGCATCTGCCGCGTAAACCTGAGTTTTGGCGGCATTTAATGCCGCTCTCATCGACTCGACGGCCGTCTCATTTTGCTGTAACTGTACCAAAGAGATATTATTATTGATGTAAAGATTTTTAGAACGGACCAGATTTTTTTGCGAAAACGACAACTCGCTTTCATGCTGTCGTACCAAATCAAGTGCGTATTTTTTATTTTGAATCGCTTGCTCTATCTGTGCGTGTGCTTGCGCCATACGTGCGTCGAGTTCGCCGGTGTCCAAGCGGGCTACAATTTCGCCGCTTCGGACGTATTGACCTTCCTCGACTCCGATATATACGACACGCCCCGGGAGTTTGCTCGCAACATCCACCTCGGTTGCTTCGACTCTGCCGTTACCGAGAGCAAACGGATCGGGTAAATCCGGTTTGGAAAAATAATCAGCCGTATATTTTCCGATAATGACGAGTAGGATAACGGCAAACGTATAGCCGATCCATCTAAAAATGTTGCGATTCATTATTCATTTCCTTGTCGATTTTGATTTTCTCTCTTTGAAGTATCGGGATGGAGGGCAAATGCTCTCATCCGGCTTACTAAACTCGTCGGTTTTGTATCATCCAACAGCAAATCAAAATTACTGATATCACGTTGAAGCTGAAGCGTATCGATCAAAAATCGATAACGCGTGGTGGTAGCCGATTGCTCTGCAACCAGGGCATTGTTTTGGGCCGTCAGTAAATCACTGACAGAGCGTGTTCCCTGCGCATAATTTTCTCTGACGATATTAAAACTTTTGCGGGCTGCAGCAGCCGATTCCGCGGCGAGGGCGATGGAGGGATAACTCGCACCGATAGTATGCAAATCGCTTCGTATCCGCTGCTCGATTGCTAGTTTGGTATCGCTATAGCGGATCTGTGTCTGTTGCAGATTGAGCCGTGCGCGTGAACTTCTGGCACTTCGTCCTCCCCCTTCGTATAACGGAAGAGACAGTTTGACTCCCGCCTGCCAATCGGTTTTGTCTTCGAGCGAAATTCCCGCAGATTTATTCCGTGTTTCGTCAAATACACGCGATGCTTCCGCCGCCACGACTACATCCGGAGAATAGTAGGCTCTCTCTTCGGACAATAGCTGCCGTTTTTGCGCCGACAGTTGTGCCGACAATTGGCGTAATTCGCCGGATCGGAAGAGACCTTCGTCCACGAGAAATTTTTCGACGGCGTTATAACGGTTTTCATCGGTTACCATTTCCAAAACGGCATCGAGATTTTTTCGAATAGCCGGATCATCCATCGAAACGGAATCCACTGCAAATCGATCCCCGATATTTCGATTTAGAATACGGTTCAGAGCATCTTTAGCCTTATCGATTTCGGCTTTGGCGTACAATACGTTCTGTCGTGCGGCGGCAATCGCACTTTCCCAATAATAAACATCCGACATATCGGTCGTTCCTGCCTCTACCCTTCCTTTTGCCAGTTCGAGATTGTTTCGGGTCAAAGAAAGGTTATCTGTTTGAATCCGATACTGCGTTTGGGCAACGAGCATATTCAAAAACATCGTCGATGCCTGCTTGATAACTTCCAGTTCCAAGGTTCGCTGTTGTTCTTCCACTGCGATATGAAGCTCTTTTTGGATTTCGAGATTTGCGAGTGCTTTTTCCGAAAATAATATCTGCTGCACTTTCAAAGCGCCTGAAGCACTTTTTTCGGCATAGAAGCCGTTTTCGACATACACGTTGTCGCGATTGAGCTGACTGTAACTCAGCTCACCGCTGATATGAGGAAAAAGGACCGAGCGCACTTCGGCGACATTCTCCAGATTCGATTCGACCCCAAGCTGACCGGCAATGATGCCAAGATTAGCGTGTATCGCTTCTTTGGCAACGGTGTCAAAGGTGAGTTTCGGCTCTTTTTCTTCCTCGGAATTGATGACTACGGCATTTTCCAGCACCTTATATTGTGGGAAAATACCGATCGAACGCGCCGTCGCCATGTTGATATACAAAGAGCGCTTTTGCGCAAACACAACAGGTTGTTTTTCCGCTTTGTCGCCCCGCATTACGGCAAGCATGTTTAATGCGGTACTCCGCGCTCTTTTCACGGTATCGGACGAACGTGTTTGAGAGAGAAGTATTCCCTCCTTCACCCGGCTGCTTTCTCCCAAAGCATACGTCGGCAACTTCCGTTCGATCAATCCGGCATATAGGATTCTTTTGTCTTTCTCGGTGAGTCGTGGCAGCGGTGCAAGCATAACCGCATCGGTATTCGGAGGTATTTTGGAAACCAAGTGATCATCGGATTGTACGACGGTTAGAAAAGATAATTCCACCCCGTCTTGCCGAGATTGCCGGATCGCCTGTTCGGTCGTTTTTGAAAATAATCGATATTGCGATTCATCCGCCAGTATGAGGAGATGACGAAAAGGTACGATGCGTTGAAAAGTGCGTATCTCATCTTGCAACGTCGATTCATCGGTTAAATAATTTAGATTTTTAATGGAACTGAAATTTCCGCTTTGCGTCAAACCCGACAAGGTGACATTGTAGATGAACGGAGCAAAGGTCGGTTTTCGCAAACTGTTTTTACTCAAGGCGAGCTGGCTCGATATACCTCCGATCAACAATACCATATCCACGTCCGGATCGTTTTCCAGCATGTCGATTTGCCGCTTGGTAGCATCTACCGAAAAATTTCCGCTGAGCTGTTTGTTTTGGGGAAATCGGAGGACAAACTCCCCTTCAGTCACTTTGGCGAGTTCGGAGACAAACGTGTCCCGCTGAGCCATCCATTCGGGATTCGAGCCGTCGGTTAACGTTCCGATACGTATCAGCGATTGTGCGGACAACAGTGAGAAATAGCCTAAAAGCAAAACAACGGCAACGTTTTTCATATTTGTCCTTTTTGGGTTAATCCGTCTCTATCGCACGTAAAAAACATTCGACCGTTTTTTCCGTACGGGCCATAAGATCGCCGCCCGCAATCATCCAATGTTTAATGATGCCGAACGATAGACCGTCAAACAAAAAAACCATTTCAAGCGGGTCTTTATCCGTCCGAATTGTTTTTGACAACGGCTCCATAATGTGCTGTGCGATGTATCGGTGCATGTACATCATAGGATCATCCTCGTCTGTTGAGAGGGTTAAATAAAACGTCGGATCGCTAAAGTTTTCTTTGATTGCATTTCTGTTTTTTATAATAGCTGAAAATTTGATTTCGGTAATAATCATCAGCATCTCTTTGGGATCGGAGCAATCGCTGATTTTTTCTTCCATAATTTCGATGTAATACTCTATCTGCCCGAGAATATAATTATGGTATATCCCCTCTTTAGAACCAAACATCGTGTATATCGCCCCTACAGAGACTCCTGTATTTTTGGCGAGATCGGCAATTTTCATATTTTCATATCCGTCACGAATAAAAAGATTTGTCGCTTCTTCGAGCAGTACTTCACGTTTCAGTTCCTGCATCTTCCGTTTAAATGACATTATTCCCCTTTTCCCTCATCATAATGTCACTAATTATGCGCTACATTTACTTAAATGTAAATTTAACTCTTTTTATGAATTAAGTTCTTATTAATATTAATAAGAGCTATAATTTCGAATACATACACATAAAAAAGGTTGAATATGGATCAATTGACAATCCAATACATGAACGGTAATGAAGAAAAATATCAAATAGTTCACAAACAGCATATCGATAAAGCTATGCGTATGCAATATTTTAAACAAGTGATTGAAAACAATATGCTAAAACTGATTATAGACGATGAACAGATTCAGCTGATTCCGCTAAGCCAGATTCGGAAAATAATCATTAAACCGCATGTGACACCGCATTCTTCCGAAGAGTTGGTGACAGGTTTTTTAAATGTCACCGTAGAAAAAAGTCCGTTTGCATCTTACCATGATCTTCAATGATGCATTCATAAACCGCCCTATTCTCAAATTTTTTGCGCGGATTTTTTTTATTCTCGTCCTGGTTTTGATAATAGGATTCGCCGCTGTATATTATTATCTCGAACAACAAAACGGCAAATATATTTCGCATCAAATCGAATTGTCACAAAAAGAGTTAGCCGGCGCGTTAACCTACAGCAATTTAAACGCAAACGAAAAGTTGAAAGGGTATTTTGAACACTCTCGGCATCAAATCGTTGCTAGCAATATACTTAAATTAGAACTCAGAGACCAAAATCAAACCGTAATTATTGAATATGAAAAAAAAGTGGTTCCCAAACACGCTCAATATGTTTTTCAGACAATACTCCTCCCTCCATCCAAATCTCTGGATTATGTCATGATTCCATACGGAGACAATCATTTCACTCTTGTCTATATCAAAAAAATAGCGAGTGGTGACCGCTACTATACAATTAAAATGATCGTTATGCTCCCCTCCGATACAATATCCGTTATGCGCGATACGATGAGAAAAATAATTATCGCCGTATCTCTCATCCTGCTATTAGTAGTCATCGGAATCTTTCCTATTATCTATCAGCAATATGCCCAAATCAACAAAGAAAAAATGAAGTTGGTGCAGAGCAATTTTGAAACCCTCAAGACACTCGGAAACGCCGTTGCGCTTCGTGACAGCGACACATACGAACATAACTATAGAGTCACGTATTACACCATAAAGCTTGCACAAGCGTTAAATGTTCCTTCGGAACATATTCCTTCCCTGATCAAAGGGGCGTTCTTACACGATATCGGAAAAATCGGTATATCCGATACGCTCCTTTTAAAACCTTCTAAGCTAAATGCCGATGAATTCACATCGATACAAAAACATGTCGTATTCGGCCTTAAAATGATTGATTCGATCGATTGGCTGGATGATGCCAAAACCATAATCGGATGTCATCACGAACGCTATGACGGAAAAGGCTATCCCCGTCATTTAGCCGGAGAAGAGATCCCATACAGTGCACGTATATTTGCCGTCGTAGACGTATTTGACGCCCTCACGTCCAAACGTCCGTATAAATTCGCAATAAACCTTGATGAAAGTCTGGCAATATTGAGAGAAGAGTCCGGTACACACTTCGATCCTAACATCGTAGATGTATTTTGTGATATTGCCCGTTCGCTCTACGATGATGTCCACAATCTTGATATCCTCTCATTCGAAGCACTGCTGTTACAATCAGGAGAACCCTATATTCCCTACGGTGAATCTATTATAACGAAAGGAATCGGATGAAAAAACTGATTATATTGCTTGTTGCTGTGCGTTTGTGTGCAGGAGAATATGAAGAAGGGTTGACACTATACCATGACGGAAATTACCCCTCAGCAGTTATACATCTGACAAAGGCGGCAAATGACGGGAACGAATACGCCCAATATGTTCTTGGAAAAATGTATGAAGAAGGCTTAGGCGTAGATGTTAATATCTCACAAGCCATGTATTGGTACAAACAATCCGCTTCAACTTTTAAAACGCCGACATCTCCCTCTTCTTTGGCAGCCGAAGAGCAAAAGCATCTTTATCAAATCGATCCCAAAAGCGACGATGAGATGCGACAATATATTTTTCAGTATCTTGATATGCCCAAAGATGTCGATGAACGGGAAACAATGATGTCAAAAATATTCAGTAACTTCGGATTGCTTCCGTATGAAAAAATGTTTCTGATCCCTGTCGCATACACCACTGAAAATTATGAGAAGCGTGATCCTATCCATTATCCGGGATATGGAGAGTTTAATAATAACATCGAAACTGAATTTCAAATAAGCCTCAAAAAAACGCTCAGCTACAATCTATTAGGGTTGAATGAGACATTTGCATTCGGATACACGCAAGAAGTGTGGTGGCAATTTTATTCCGAATCGGCTCCGTTTCGCGAAACCAATTACCGACCAGAAATATGGCTCTCACTTCCCATTCACGATTCGCTGTTGTCCGATATCTATCTCAAAGCACTTAAATTTGGATTTTGGCATGAGTCAAACGGAATGGGAAAACCGCTCTCCAGAGAATGGAACCAATTTTATATGGATTCGATATTTTACAACGGCAATCTGATCACGACTCTGCGTCTTTGGTATCCGGATGCAGGAGAAGACAATGAAGATATCACCGATTATCTCGGGTACGGCCATCTGAAGTTAAGTTATATCATAGGGAAACATCAATTCGATTTGACATGGCGGAACAATCTCCGTTTCGGCGGAGAGAATCGGGGATCGATCGAAGCGGAATGGTCGTATCCCATCGGTCAATCCAAAAGCAGTTTCTGGTACCTAAAAGCGTTTAACGGGTACGGAGCAAGCCTTGTGGATTATAATCATGAGCAAAATCGTATCGGATTCGGATTTTTATTTTCTCGATAAGTATCGACAAGAAGCATTTACGTCAATGCTGACTTTTTTCCAGACACCCTTTTTCCATACAGTTGATTTTCGGCATCGGTTCAACATACCGATCCAAAACTTCTGCCACTTTCTGAGCATCGAATCCACACAATTTTTCGGTTCCGATGATCATAAGCGGGCGGCGGATAAGAATCGGATTTCCCATCAGAAGATCGAGAGCTTGCAGCTCATTCAGGTTTTCAGGATTGATTTCACCGTTTTTGATTGCCGGAGCGGCGGGATTAAACCAATCGCTTACATGTTTATCTCCCATAAAAGCTCTAAGCGTCTCTTTGTCCAATCCGTGTTCAAGCAGGTTGCGTTCGATCAATGTACAGCCGCTTTGACGAAGTATCTGCTTTTGTTTCGCATTGGCGGCACAAAAAGGCTTCTCATAAAAAACGACGAGCTTAACCATTATTCGATACCTATTTGGGCTCGCCCTTTTTTATTCAGATAAAAGGTCTCATACCCGTCGTCGCCGATGCTCATGCATTCGCCCAAATATCCTTCATCGTAGAGTTCGGACATAATTTGACGTACTTCTTCCGGATCCATCCGTGCGTATTCGGCAATATCGTCCGCTTCATAGATGTTGTACTCCCACTCATCGCTGAGGGCAAAGATCGATTTCATCACGCGAATTCGTTTTTCATTCATGAGGGTTCCTTTAGAACATCGATTTGTTTTTGCAGTACGATCGACTGAAGCGGATGGAGCTTTTCTCGTTTCATCCATTGTTCGAATTCGTCCACATAATGACGTTTTATTGCTTGATGCAACTTCTGTACCTGAGCGGCAAGATCATTGAGCAATTCTTTGGCCTCGTCATAGTTGTGCGCACTTAGCGGTTTCAACCGCCGTGAGACTCCTTCGATAAGCTTGTCGTTTAGGTGTTCTTTCGCTAACTCTAAAAAAGCCGATGCACGGACCGGCGAAGCATAGTTTTCATTCCAGATGCGCCCGTTTATCATCTGATCGCACGCCTGATCCATAAACACCGGAGCAAACTCCAATACAGCCAATAGTTCTGTAAAATCGTTGTCAACGAGTGCACGAAACAACATCCGGCTCCGGTTGCGGATATGCCGGCGCAAATCGGGGTCGGAAATAACATCGGGATTAAGGCGGGTAAATCGATCATATGCACCCAACCGGGAGTGGTTGAACGCCATAATCGCAACCGTGGTATTCGGATCGCCTACCTGATCGGGATGCGAGCCGCTAGGTCTGTGAAATGCCCATAACAGACGTGCTTCGTCATCTTCATGGTGCAAATAGATCGAGTCCCCCTGCTCTTCAAAATCCAAATCGTCTTTCAGCGTTTCAATATGTTCTCTATAGGTCAAAGTAGACGACGTCTCCATAACGTTCAAACCTCGCACAATTTTTTTTCTCGCTCAACAAAAACAGCGTCTGCACTGCCGGCGATTTTTCGATCGTAAAAAAACCGTCGCTGAGAATAACGGCCAAATTTTTTTCCCCGCTGTTTTTGCTTAAATACTCCAATACGGGTTCAAACTGCGTTCCTCCGTTTCCTTTGGCAAAAGCAACGACGGGGACGCCGCCTTGTGCATCATAGCTGACGATTTCATCTACGCAGACCTGCTCGTCGAACGGGACGACGCTCACTTCAAAATCGTGACTCAATCGCACGATCGCATCGATGATTCCCAAAAATCGGGAAAATACATCCTGGGTAATACTCATAGAACGGTCCAAAAAGATAAACAGACTCAGACGGTTACGGTCAAATCGATAGCCAGGCAGATAGATTTCCTGATGGATAAAACGGCGGTTCGGCCGGGAAAAATCGCTCTCTTTGTCAAAAAAACTCTCCGTCATATACGAATGCAACAGTGTCTGCAAATCGATAGCGGGTTTAGTCACTTCGTCGAACAGTTCGAGTAGCGATGCAGGAAGATTCCCCTGCTTTCGTGCCGCCCCCATCGCTTGGATAATCAAAGT